>NZ_CP052758.1 GCF_009708005.2 Cellulosimicrobium protaetiae
CGCGGTGCGTTGCTCTGTGCTGGCAGCCGCTTCCGCTCTATCAACTGCTGCCTCCCACTCATCAGCGAAGGCATCGATCTTGACCGTGTGCTGCTCCGCAAGCACGGCAGCAACTCCAGCCTCATCACCTCGCCCAGCTGACGCGAGAGCGCGGTCCACAAGGTCGAAGGCCTCCCAGCCTCCGTCCCGCCGATGGGCGGAAGCAACTTGATGCCACTGGATGTTCGACAGATTCGGTAGAGAGTCGAGGAAGGCGACTACGGCCTCCTTGTTAGAGCCGTTGTACCGACTCCCTGCGGAGGCGCTACTCGGAGCCGGCCCCTCAACTGCTCGACGGCGGCCGCGAAGTGCATCGAAGAATCTCATCGACAGAGCGTATCGCCTGCCTTGCCTTGGTCGGGCTCGGTTGCGCAACTCATTCGACGATCCGGCCCCGACAGCGAGGAAGGAGTACACGGATGCGGGATTGTTATCGTTTCGTGATTGTCTGGCCTCGGTCACGGGTCAGGCCAGCAGGGCGTCAAGCAGGGTTCGGTGGGCGGCAATGGCCCCATCGGGTTCGGCTGTGCGCAGGACGGCGGGTGTTGTGACGTCGGTGACGACGGTCAGGTGAGCGCGGTGGCGAGAGAGCATGACGCAGGTGCGGCCGAGGTCGGTGGCGAAGGTGTTGGGGTCGCGGTAACCGGCCAGGGGGTGCAGGACGACCGCAGCGGTGCGCTCCATACCCTGCAGCTGGTTGGCAGTGCCCACGAGCACGTCGGGCAGGTCGACCAGCAAGGCGCGCACCGCGGCGGCCTGGGAGACGTGGGAGGCGACGACGGCGAGGTCGCCGGGCGTGACGGGGCGGGTGCCGTCTCCGGTGGTCAGGGTCGTGGTGAGCAGGTTGCGGGCGGCGTCGGCACAGGCACCAATCAGTGCAAGGTCGCCCGGTCCGGCGGTGGCGGTGACCAGGCGGGCGTCGATCTCGGGCAGGCGCTCGCCCGTCTTGGCTGTCAGGTGCTCGGGTGGGCGGCGGCTGGTGAAGGGCAGGTCGGGGTAGAACGCGGGCTGGATCAGGGCTGTGGTGTCGGGACCGAGGCGCCACGTGTGGCGAAGCGTGACGACGGAGACGGCCTCGCGGTGGGCCGCGAGCAATGCGGCGGGGGCCGGGACGTGGGGGCCGGTCGGAGAGTCGGCCCAGCGGCGCGTCTGCCCGGTCACGACGGGGTCGATCTGGCCGGGGTCACCGACGCACACGACCTGGGGGGCGAAGGCGCCGAGCGCGCCGAGGTCGGCGTAGGTAGCCTGCCATGCCTCGTCCACGATCAGCACGTCGCAGGCGAGCGTCTGCGGGTCGGTGTAGGTCCAGCGCGCGGTGGTTGCCACGATCACCCCGCCGCCCGAGGTCGGGTAGCGCACGGACCGTCCGGCCACGACGCTCGCGGTGCCGGGGCCGAGGTCGGGGTGGGCGCGCTTGACGGGCCACACGAGGCGGGCGGGGCAGTCGAGCGCTCCCAGGCGGCGGGCTATCTCGGCGGCCTGGTCGCGGGTCTGTGCTGCGATGCCTACGCGCAGGTCCGCGCGTGAGGCGAGCGTCGCGGCCAGCAGGGCCACGAGCCGGGTCTTGCCCGCGCCGGGCGGGGACGGGACGACGACGGCGGGATCGCCGGACCATGCCGAGTGCAGGACGCCTGCCGTGATCGGGTCGTCCAGAATCGCCGCGGCCGGGTGCCGGGGCGCCGGGGCCAGCGCGGGCCGGGCGGGGAGCGCGGGGCCGCTTGCGGGCGGTGTCGGGGTCAGGGTCGGGATGGTGCGCATGGCGTTTCCGATCAGGAGGGTTCGGCACCGGCCACGAGCACGTCGAGCGGCACGGGGCGGCGAGTGGTTGTCGGGGTGCGGCCCGTGGTCAGCCACGAGCGGCGGGCGCTGTAGAGCGTGCGGTAGGTGCGCCGCCCCTGGCGCTGGCGGGAGAGGGACGGTGGCTGGGGGATCAGGGTCACCGTGGCCCCGTCGCTGGGGGCGCCGGTGCCGGTGGTGCCGGAGAGGGTCAGGACCAGGCGTCCGGCGCGGACGGTGGCGCTGGCGATGGTCGCGGAGAACGCGGGGCCGCTGGACGCGGGCGGGCCGGTCCAGCCGTGGACGTCGTTGCCGGGTCGCAGGCGGGCGTCCAGGCGCGCAGCGGTGACCTCGACGCGCCGCAGCTTGTCCGCGAGCGGGTGGGCGGTGCCGGTAACGACGTGCCCGGTGTGGAGGGCGCGGCGGCGGTAGATCGGGTCGGTGAGCAGCGCGGCGGCGTGCAGGTCGCTCGCGTCGCACCGTGAGCGCAGGCCGAGCGCGGCACGGCTTGTGGTGTCGGGGCGCCTCCAGTCGTAGCCGTCGCCGTGGTCGGTCTGCGCGCGCCCGTAGGCGTATTCGTCGTCGTCCGCGAGCGCGTCGAGCCACTGCAGCGGGTCGCCGTCGCCCAGCATCGCGTGGAGGGCGAGCAGCCCGGTCACCGAGTCGTCGGTGATGCCGAGCCAGCGGCGCCAGGTGGTCGGCGCGCGTTCGGACTCGGGGGCCGTGCCGAGCAGCCAGCGGGTGCGGCAGGCGTCGAGCGTCTCGACCACGGCACGTCCGCCCGGGAAGTCGGCGCGGTCGCGCCACCAGGCGATGTGCGCCGCCACGGCGTCGAGGTCGGTGTCGGGCTCGGCGGTACGGCCCAGGCGGTGCAGCAGCGGCAGGGTGGCCGGGTCGTCGGTGACCAGGGTTGCGCCGGTGTCGGAGGCGACGGTGACGCCGAGGGTGCCGAGCAGGTCGAGTGCGGCTGGGCCGGTGGCGTGAGCGGGTTCGACGCCCTCCACGCCCGCCGTGATGCTCACCTGGTCGCCGTCGCGTCGGGCTCGCACCGCGACAGGGCAGGGTGCGTCCACGATGGGGGCGTGGGCGAGGCGGGCGACGGGCTGGCCGGTGCGGGCGGCGTAGAGGCGCTGGCCAAGGTCGAACCACTCGACGGTCACGACCGCACACCGCCCTGGGCAGCGGTCCAGCCGTCGCGCAGCGCGGCGGTGAGGGTGCTGGTGACCTGGGTGGTCCCGGAAGCGGCCGCGAGCGCCGTGGCGGGTGTGTGGTCGGTGCCGAGCAGGAGCCGGGCAGCGTGGTCGGTGAGAGCGGGGTCGGGGGTCGGGTTGGTCATGGCCGTCTCCGGTGGGTGGGAGTCGTGGCGGTTGGTTGGGCCGCCGTGGTGGTGGTGTCTCGACGCTACGTGGTGGGGGCACTCCGGCCGGGTGTCTCGGTCTGCCTGACGGGCCCCATGCCGCCCGGCCCCGCGACTGGTGCGGGACCGGGCAGGCGGTCAGACGGGATGTGAACCGTGGTGGCCCAGGTCGGGGTGCCGCGGGGAGGGCGATTGGAGATGACGGCGCACACGAGCCGGGCGCGGGTGGGCTGGTCGGGCCAGGGGGTGTCGCCGTCGGTGAGGACGACGACGACGTGGGGTGCCGGGGTGGCGGCTTCGGCGGCGGCGATACCGACGCGCATGTCGGTGCCTCCTCCCCCGGTCAGCCGGACGGCGGTGACGGAGCGCACGCGCTGGGGCGTGGTGGCGGCGGCGTCCACGGACAGCAGGCGCAGGTGTTCGCGGGCGACGCCCGTGGTGCGCAGGACGCCGGTGACTTCGCTCATGGCGGCGTCGAGGTCGGCCTGGCTCATGGAGCCGGACGTGTCCACGACGAGCGTCACGACGACGGACGGGGCGCGCATGGCGGGCTTGATGATGCGGGGAAGTTGGCGGCGTGAGGGGCGGGCGTAGGTGTAGTCGATGCGTCCGGCGCGGTCGGCTACAGCGCGGCGGACGGCGGCGCGCAGCACGCGTTCCCAGGGCACGGTGGGTGGGGCGAGAACGCCGGATGCCCAGCGGTCCATGCCTGCGGGGACCGAGCCGCGGCCCTTGGCGGCGATGGTGGCCTGCACGTCTTGGGCGACGCGGCGGCGCACGAGGTCGCTTTCGGCGGGCGAGACGGGGGTGGCGGTGCCGTCGTCGAGCGCGACGCCTGCGGGCAGCTCGCCCGGTGCGGGTGGGCAGCCGGACCCGGAACCGCACCCGGCCGAGCCGTCGTCGGGCAGTGCGGGCGGGGCGCCGTGCGGTGGCACCAGGTGGGCGTAGTACGTCTCCGCGAGGTCGCCGTCGTCGCAGCCCAGGGCGCCCGGGGTGACGACGCCTTCGGGCAGCGGGACGCCTGCGGCGAGCAGGTCGTCGTTGATTTCCGCGTCTCCGGCTAGGTTCCACGCCAGGTGGTGGCGGGGCGTGGGCAGCGCGTCGGCGCGTCCGGCGTGGTCGCGCAGCAGGTGGCCGACCTCGTGCAGCAGGACGGCGCCGATGGTGGTGGAATCCCAGCGGGCCGGGCCGGTGAGCAGGTCGGGGTCCATGTAGAGGCGCCAGGCGCCGTCCACGGCGAACGTGCCCAGGCCGGGCGCGGCGACGGGGGCGGCGGCGAACAGCGCGTGCATGAAGTACGGGGCGGTCTCGGCGGCGACGAGGCGTCCGAGCCGGAACGCTTCGCGCTCGGTGGCGGTCAGGGGGCGGGTGTTCATGCCACGGCCTGCCCGGTCAGCCCGGCCGCGTCAAGCACGGGCTTGAACTTCTCTCGCACGGCGGCGGGCACCTTGGCGGCGGCGGGGCGGCACGCGGCCAGGGGGCGGGCGGCGGCGGCGGCAACGTCGGGCGCGCCTGCCTCGGCGGCGGCGAGCAGCGGCCCCCACGCCTTGCGCCAGGCGTCCACGCTCCCGGCGCTGGCAGCCCAGCCCACGACGGCGGACAGCACGGCCCACACGCGGTCGGGACGCCCGGTCCAGTCCACGAGGGTGGGGTCGTCCAGCACGGCGGCGGGGTCAGGCAGGTCGGCCTGGTCGCACCAGACCAGGAACTCCACGCCCACGCCCTCCCCGACGAGGCCGAAGGTGATCGCCTGGCGCGCGGCGGCGTCGTCGTCGCGGACGTTGGCGAGCGCAGCAGCGAGCATCGCCCACACGCGCCGTGAGGGCCAGGGTCCGCCCGTGCCCTCGGCGGTGCGCGGGAAGGTGTGCAGGTGCTCGGGCTTGTGCCGGATGAAGCCGGTGACCAACGCCTTGACGGCCTCGGCGCGGGTCGGGTCGGCGGTGATCGCGCGCGAGGCGGGCGGTGCGGCCCAGCCCACCGTCATACCGTCGAGCCAGTCGTCCACCGACGGGGCGAACTGGACATGGCAGAAGCGGTTGGCCAGCGGCGGGCTCATCTCCCAGCCGTCGGCCGCACGGTCGGGCGGGTTGGCCCCGGCCACCACGCGCACGCCGTCGGGCAGGGCGAGGTCCCCCACCACCCGGTCGAGCGCCACGGCGAGCATCGCGGCCTGCACGGCGGGCGGGCACGTGGTCAGTTCGTCCAGGAACAGGTAGCCCGCGCGGGACTCGGCCAGCCGTCGCGCCCAGGCGGGCGGAGACAGCACGACCCCGGTGTCGGTGACGACGGGCAGCCCGGCCACGTCGGCCGGTTCGCGCACCGAGCCCAGGACGGTCTCACAGGGCACGCCCTCGGCGCGGGCGAGGCCGCGCACCAGGGACGACTTGCCCATGCCGGGGTCGGACAACAGCAGGACGGGGACAGCCGCACGCCCGCAGGCGTCGATCACAGTCACGGTCGTTGCGAGGTCGCTCATCGCCAGGAACTCCGTTCGGGAGACGGCTGGTCGGGCCGTCAGGTGGGTTGGTAGTTCCCGACGCTAGGCCACTTAACCCACGCCCGAGCGCCCCAAACGAACCCCTCTGGCACCCCATGCCGTCCGGCCCGGAGCACTCGCGCTCGTCTTGCCGGCCCTCTCTAGTTCGACTGCTCGGTCTTAAGCCAGCCGCCGCGACGGCGCCTTGCGCCGGCGCGCGCATTCGGCGGAGCAGGATCAGAGATGACACTCTGCGGCTGGCCCAACGCCGCGTCGGCCCAGCGGTCGTGCACGTCGAAGCTCTCCTCCGTCTTGGTCTCGAGCTCGCCGGACCGGTCGGCCGGGGGCTGACCCTGGGGAGACGCGTCCAAGAGACGCGCGCGCAGGTCCCGCATCAAACGACGAGCGGTGAACCAGCCGAGGTCCCACTCGATGTTCCACGGGTCGTTTGACGCGGGGCCCAGGTCGACGGTCCCGATGTTGACCAGCTCGTTGCCGCCGCAACACAGCGGCTTCGTGTGACTTCCCCACAGGCGGCGGTGGTCAGAATGTAGTCGCCCGATCTCGTCGCCGACGAGGTAAACGTCCACGGATCCTGCACCGCCGAGCATCCGGTAGCCCAGAATCGCGACATGGGCCGCTGGGTACACCCATCGTGCAATGAGCCAGTCGAGGTCGGGACGCGCGCGGCGGGCGCCACCGTCGCCGGGCCTGTCATCACCAGTGGTGTAGTCGGCGAAGAAGGCACACACACCCCCGTGCCTCCACGCCTGTATGCCGGCGTGTGCCTCGACCGGAGCACGAAGACCACGCCGCAGGTCTCCGTGAATTGCCAAGTAATCACCGCCGAAGCTGTGCTCCGTGTGGATCCCTTGTCCTTGCCCACGCAGGCTCTTCTCTTCCAGAAGCATCGACATCCGGGCGTGGACCATTGGGTTGTAAATGGTGTCGAAGACGTCGTCCTGGCGATCGGCGGACCGCGGTGCCACGGCGACGGCGCCGAAGGCCCGCCTGGTGCGGGTGGTCGACAATCGGCGTTCGGCCCACTGGGCGGTCGCGTAGGCGAAGTGCGGCGCGCGGACGAAGGGGACCGGGGTAGCGAAGGGGTCGCCGTCGTCCGCAGGTGATCGGCTGGGGTGTGCCTTGGCGCGCGCGAGCATCTGCGTCAGTCGCGGAAGAGCTGTCGCTCCCCGCTTCTCATCTGGCCACAGGTGGTCGGCGGCCGCGGCGAGCGAGCTTAGCTGAGCGAGCGTCGGCTCCGCGTGGGTGCCCCTCAAGAGTTGCCATACGCGCGTGTGGCTAAGAGTCTCAATACGCCGCGCGGAACTCCTGGGCTCTGCATTCCGTGACGACGCAACTTCTCGTGTCTTGGCTGCAGCGGCTTCCACCACTTCTGCGATGGCGGTTTCGATCCGCTTGGAAGACGCTGTCCGGCGTTCCTTGCCAGACGGGTCGTGCGGATCCGGGCCATCGTCGAACAGCACGTGCAGCTCCTGGACGAGCTCCCGACGATGTGTCGGAGGCAGGTCGCTTTCCGGCGTCGTTGCCACACTGCCTCCTCGCGTCCGAATGAGCGCCACTGTGGCACTCCGCCGCTGTCGCTGTCCATGCTGCCCCACCGGGCAGGGCTATACGGTCGACGCGACCGCCGGCACACGAGGGCAAGTCCATCCACGCACGTCCACGAGACGTCCACGAGAATGGCGCTCGTCCACTTTTCATCCCGTTGCTGGACGTCGCCCAGGAGTGGCATGGCCCACTTGAAGCGCAACGTCGAAACAGGTCGGCGCTGCGGATCGAGAGGAGCGGGACATGCGACGTCAGAGGTTGAACCGGCTGCATCCGCGGCACTGGTCCTGGCACGGCGAACTCGCCGCCCGCTTGGGCCTCGGGGTCGGCGTGAGCATCGCGGTCATGGCGGTGACGCGCGACGCCAGCGTCGCACTTGAGGCGGGCGGACTTGTCCTGGCCGCGATGCCTCCGTGGCCGCCGCCGCCGCACGGGGCAGCGGCCACGGCGCCGGGAACCGGCTGCGAGCACTGACCGGCGGGGCCGCCGCGGCCGTACGCGGCGGCCCCACACCCACCGACAGCCCATGCCGTCCGGCGCGCAGGCTCTGCAGCCACGCGCAGCTACCCGATGACCCAGGCGAGACCGACTCCGGCGTTCATGACGGTGTGCGCCACGAAGGCCGGCCACAGCGACCTGGTCATCACGGCGGCGGTCCCGTAGAGCAGGCCGCTCGTGGTTGCAGTGACCGCGTTGAGCACTGACCAGTCGAGGTGTGCCAGCCCGAAGTTGACGCTGCTGACGACGAGAGCGCCCACAACGAGCGCACGCCTGATACCGGACCGAGGCACCCACCAGGCCACCGCTGCTACGACCAGGAGGAGCGTGCCGCGGTGCCAGACCTCTTCCCACGCTGGGGAGTAGATAGCGAGGTAGAGGACGGCGGCCCACGACGGCGCACCGGCGACGGCGTCGTTGCGGGCGTCCGGCGCGGCGGTGGCCGCGAGTGCCGGGACGGCGGTGAGCGCAAGGTTGGCGGCGAACGCCAGAAGGCCGGCCGCGAGCCCGACGGCGAGGATGTGCACGGCGTGGCGGCGGTTCCGTGGCGTGAGCCCGAGGTGATCGGCGAAGAGTCCGATCCAGACTCGGGTGCGTCGCCACGCGCGGGCGAAGTCGCCCCTGACGGAGGTGTGCCGGCGCAGTGTCACCAGCTCGATCACGACGAGCACCGCGACGAGGGCAAGTGCCACTGTCAGGGCGATGACCAGCAGCCCGCGGACGTCTTCGAACGGAACGATGCCGGGAAGGGTGTTCGCGACGGTGATGCTCGTCGCGGCCGCGAGCAGGAACAGCGCGATGAAGAGCACGAGCTCAGCGAAGGCGGCTTGGCCGAACGTGCTGATGCGTCGCCATGTCGCGTTCGGCCGGCGGAGGTCTGTGCTGATGGTGGTCATGGTGCCCCCTGAAGTCATGCGCGGGATCGTCTCGCGCCCCACCCACACGCCGGTGAGGGTGGGGCAAGAGGTGTTCCGTCAGTGCCAGTTGATGCGGTCTCGGTCGACCTCGCGGCGGGCTGGGCACAGGTCGCACCTGAGGTGGTCGTCGCCGGCGCCCGTCTCGCTCCAGTCGCTCGTGCCGTTGAAGACGGCCGTGACCCGTCCACCGAGGTGCACGGTCGTGCGCCAGGTGCGCTCGTAGCCGGTCTCGGTCAGGGTCCAGCGGTGGCGTCCGTCGTGGTGGCCGGGGCACGGCGCGTCACCGAGCGCTTGGGCGGCGGCGTCGTCGCGCTCGTCGAGTAGCGCGAGGGCGTCGCCGAGGGCCTTGCGAACGTCTGTCGCGGTGCCGGCGATGATGACGGCGTCGTCGGAGCCGAAGACGATGCCGAGCTCGTCGCTGACGACGAGGTGGTCGTCGTCGACGTCGGTGCCGGGCGGCTCGCCGTCCCAGCGCTGGCCCTGCTCGACGAGCGTGAGGCCCAGGAAGGGGTGGCCGGCCTCGATCCACTCCACGTGGGTGCTCATGCGGAGCGCTCGATGACGACGGCGTTGTCCTGGCCGAGCGAGGCCGTCAGGCGGCGGCACTCGCACGTGAGCGCGCCCAGGCCGGCCCGCTCCCAGCCGATGACATCGTCGGCCGCGACGGGGCGCAGCCGTGCGCCACTTGTCGTGGCGCCGATGTGCTGCGCGGTGATACCTGCACAGGCCGCCTCTCCGCAGACCCAGCGGTCGTGCGAGAGGTAGATCTGGTCGGGGTCGAGCACGGGCGTGGGGTGCGTCATGGCTCCTCCAGCGGGAGTCCGGGGCCGGTGGTCAGCCGGCCGAGGTGGTTTGGCGCTCCCGACGCTACCCAAGCCCGCCCACGCTGGGCGGCCGTTCTCTCCCTGCGCCAGGGACCCCATGCCGCCCGCCCCCGCGTCGAGCTGGCGCAGGCGTGTCGGTCACACCGCACTTCTCACTGCGCGGGTGTGTCTCTGAGTGTTGGGCGGGTCTCGGGTCCGAAGTCGGGAGGTCGTGCCTGACAGTAGAGGCGTGAACAACGACGATCCGATTCTGACGTGGCCGCTGGGTGACCGGTACCGGGAGGTTCACCGGGCCCTTGGCCTCTTGAGTTCTCCTGACGACGCCCTCTCGTCTCCGGACGACCCCTTCCCCGAGGTGGTCGATGATCTGGAGCGTCTAGTGCGACATGCTCGAGAAGCGGCGGCAGCTAGTCTCGGCCCCTCGCATCACTGGTCCGGTCCGAAGGACCAGGTCGACTCTGAGTGGGGGTCGGTCGTCTTGCAGCTCGATTTCGACGCAGGCGAGTTGGACGAGCCGGAAGGTTCGTCGCGCTTCGGCGACTGGGACGGATCGGGCCTGGACCTTGCCGCACGCGCCTACCGGCGTGAATGTGGCTGGGACTTCTCACCGCGAGATGCTGGGATCTGGCTGCTCTCGGTCAAGCCGTACCGGGGATGGGGAACAGACACGCAAATGACGTGGGCCGGCGTCGTCACCGCATTCGCGATCCTCTATGACCGCGACGAAGACGATAGCTACGAGACGCTGGGTCACGTGTGGACCGCTCAGCACTGGCGGCGGCGCGGGATCGCCGCCGAGCTCGTTCGACTGGCCCGACAACGCTTCCCCGTCAGGCATGTCGACGGCCTCTCGAAGAGCGGCGGTCTTTTCCTGAGAGCGTGCGCACCCGACCTGCTGGCCCGCTGACTCGGCTGCGACTGGGTCGGCGGCTCAGCTCGCGCGCGGGTACACCGGCAGGTCGATGACTTCTGCTCGGCGGTCGAGCTCGGGCGCGTGCTGCTCGTCCACGAGTCGCCCAGCGATGTCGACATGGCACCTGGTGGTCGAGCCATCAGGGTGCGCCACGATGACAGTGTCGCCGGGGCGTACAAGGTGGCTCGCGGCCTCATCGCCCCCTGGGGCGCCGTGTTGCTCCCACCACGTGGACGGGTGCCAAGTGGTGGTGACCGGCGGCAGTGTCGGGACGCCGAGGTTACCCATCGTGCCCGCCTCCCTGCTTCGTGTTTGCGGTGGTGCCGTTGCTGCACCGCCTCCTCACCAATGGAAGGTGACCGCCGGGCTTGTGCTGTGACAGCGCGACGGCGCCGCCACGAGGTGCGGGTCAGACGGCCACGCTCGCGCGGGCGAGCCTGATTGCCTCGAGGACGTCGGCGCGCTGGCTAGAGCGAGCACGCTCCTCGATCGACCTGATCTGGACGCCAGCGCGGGTCGCGGCGCGCTCGAGGTCCTCACCGCTGCGTACGAGGTGGAGGAACTCGTCGAGGTCGACGGTCCTCGGAGACGATGCGCTCCGGCGGGCGTAGAAGTGCTTGGAGCACAGCCCGTGAGCGAGGAGCTCGGTCTCGGGACAGCCGGGCGCCAGACACTCGTCCTCGCGCCACCCCGGGGCGGGAAGTGCTGCGGGGTCGTCGATCTCGTCGTCATCCCATGCCAGGGGTGGTGGCCAGCCCTCGCTGCGCGCCCGGTTGAGGGCTCGAGTCTTGCCCGGCGACTCGGGCACGGGCGCCACCCAGAGCTCGTCGTAGGCCCCGCGAACGGCCCGAGCCGTCGAGACCGCGACAGAGGGCCGGATCGCGTTCACCGCGGCATCGAGTACTTGCCGATCGATGCCCGTCCGGTCCGCGAGCGCCGCAATGGACCATCCGTGGGCGACGAGGGCGCGGACTCGGCGTGTAGTGCCGGTGGCGTCGGTCGTGGCGCCGGGTGCGAGGTCGTCGACGGTGGGCATGGGGACGGCCAGGAGCTTGTCGACGATGCTCTGTCGGGTGGCGGTGCGGGTCCCGCGGAGCAGAGCGGCCAGGGTCGATCGGGACACGTCGGCGAGCTCGGCGATTCGTCTCGATCCAAGTCCTGCACTCGTGAGCTTGCGGGCATGCCGGACGGCTCCATGGCCGTCGACGAATGCCGGGTGGCCGTAGGCGCGATCGCGCGTGCGCTGAGCCTCGTACTCACTGTTCGCGGTCGTGCAGGGGACGCAGCGGCAGTCGTCGAACGCGTAGCAGGCGCGGGTGCCGTGCTCGTGCTGGGCGTGCTCGTGCAGGCACGGCTGGGGCGTGCGGTCTCGAGCAGCCTCTCGAGCGAGCACGTCGCGGACGGCGGCGCGGCGGGCGAGCTCGCGCTCGCAGGAGTGCCGGGCTATCCCAGCAAGGGCGAGCCGGTGCGTTGCCGATCGAGTGGTGTGGCCACAGTCCAAGCAGCGTGCCTCCGTGCTCATCAGTCCTCGCGCTCGCCGGCGGCCGCGCGCTGACGGTCGAACGTGGGCGGCGGCGTCGACCGGCGGGAGTGCCGGCACAGGGCGCATCGGTGGGGCCGGGGGTCGCCGTGGACGCACTCCCCCCGCTCGGAGTCTCCCCAGGCGGGTGCGGCAATCGTCGGCTGGGCCATGGCTCGCGCCTCCCTCGGTACCGGTAGCGGCGCTCTCGCCGCCACTTCATCAGGGGAAGGTGCCGCGGGCCGCGGCCGTGTGACGGTGCGGTATCTCTTCGCGGCTGGAGCCCAACCCGTCGAGGCCGGCGTCGCCGGCGAGATGGTCCTGCAAGTACGAGCTCGCGTCGATGGCGTGTCTCCGTGCTGAGCTTCGGACAGGACGACGCCCGACGCCCGACGCCCCGGTCCGCGTCGAGCAGGGTGACGAGCAGGCAGCCACCCCTCGCTACCGCGTCCGGATCGCCACTGTCTGACCGTTGACACTGTGTCGTGTGGGGCGGGCGCTCCTCGAGGAACACCCTCCCCCACGCCGTCTCGGAGCCCGTGCGATCCTTGGCGGCGACGCCTGGCACAACGGGATGGAGGCGGCGACGATGGGGCGCCAGACGGTGACCGACGAGGAGTTCGCTCAGGCGTGGCTGGACTTCGCCGCCAACATGCAGAGCGATCCCCACGACCCCCTGGACACGAGCACCCTCACGATGCGCGTCCACACGCCACAGGCACCGACCCACCCGCGGATCCTGCTCAAGCAAGGCCGCGAGATCGTGTCGCGGCTCCTGCTGCCGGTGAATGTCCTACTCGCCGAGGACGAGCGCGACCGACGTGCCCTCGCAGAGGCGTACGAGCGCGCCGGCCACCACGTCACTCCCCCCGTCGACGGATGGGGCGCGGCCCTCCCAGCACACGCCGCCGAGGTGGAGCACGTCGCGTCATGGCGAGCGTGGCGGGTGAGCCTCGGGCGCTCGACCGCGCTCACGAGCCGTGGCGTCATCGACGGGGTCACGGCCGGGTTCTTCCTCCCGGAGAGCAACACGCTCGTGTGCGTCCTCCCGCAATGGGTCGGACCCGTCACTGAGATCCTGCGCTGGCACGGGTTCGACGTCGAGAACGTCGTCGACGAAGTGCCCAATCACGTGGACCCGAACAACCTCACCGCCACCCTGCGGTCCGCGCTGGCGTTGAGGTTGCTCCCGGACACGCCGTATACGTCGGAGGCCATGTACGGGGTCGAGGAGGCCCCCGCATCGCCGGCGCGCTCACTGACGCCCGCGGCGCGGGGCGCCCAGGTGCCGGCCGAGGTCATCGCGGGCGTCGAGGAGTGGCTCGCCGGCAAGCCGCTCGACACGTTCCTGCCCAGCGGGGGCGGTAGCCACCTCCGGTGGGCGCACAGGGTGCCGCTGATCGATGGCAACCAGGTGCGGACCCTGCTCGCCCTGACCGAGCCGCTCCCGGTCCCGTCCGAAGCCCAGGAAGCGGCGAACTGGGCGCTTCAGGTCGCACCGGAGCACGCCCTCTTCCTCGCGGCCTACCGGTTGAAGACCACCGCCCCGGCATGGTGGCGGCGACTGCCCTGGCGCAAGGTCCGCGTCGACGCGCTCGTCGGCCCTGGAGCGTTGACGGCCAAGCAGGCGAACGCGACCGGGCAGCCCGCGCTGTGCGCTGCGGTCCGGGAGTCGAAGATCCCTGCCCCGGACCTGCCGAAGGGTGACCACGAGGCGAACGATGGTGGCCGCCTACTGCTCGCAGTCTCCGCCTTGGCGCGGGCAGGCGTCCTCGGGCCGGGCAAGCGTCGGCTCAAGCGGCGGTGCTTGATCTGTGGCCGCAACTACTTCGTTGGTGGGGTGTTCCTGGAGACGCTGCTCGCGGCGCAGACCGACCGACTGTGCTCGTGCTGCGTCTACGCCGCGACTCTCGTCAACGGTGTATCGGGCATGCCAGCCCTGTACCCATGGACCGCGACCCGTGAGGCCGCGTCCTGGGCAGCATTGCGAGTCCTGACCGACGAAGGCGGCGGCCCGCCTTCACGGCCCGCACTATCGCGGCTGGTGTGGCGCGACGAAGAGGACCTGGTGCGCCAGGCCTTGCTCCGCATCCCCCTCCCCAAGAAGGTGGCAGAGCCGCGCGAGGTCCCGCCGTGGACCACGCTCCTGCAAGACGCCGGCGTGCTGGCCGGTGGCTGGCGACCGTCCCGGGGCGTGTACTCGACCGCACAGGATGGGCACCCGTGCCGGTCCATGCTCGAGCGGCACGTCGACGACTGGCTCCACGCACACGCGATCAAGCACGACGTCGAGCCGGCCTATCCGTATGACGCTGACCTGAACCCGACCGGCATGCGCGCGGACTGGCTGATCGACGACGTGCTCGTCGAGGCCGCCGGCATGATGACGAAGACCGAGTACGCAGACCGGATCGAGCGCAAGAAGCGGCTGGCGGCGAAGAGCGGCGTCGACCTGATCGTGCTCACCGAGGACGACCTGGGGAACCTGGAACGCGTGTTCGCCCGGTGGCTGGAAACGGACGAAGAACCAGCGCCGCTTCCACCGGACTAGCCCTGGGTCGATCCCCAAATCGCGGCGTCGAGATCTCCGGGCCGCCAACCACGAATCGCTGCGGCTTCGTGAAGCACGATCTCGAGGTGGCTCGTCGTGACGTCGGTGATGCCGGCCGCGCGCGCCACCGCCCGGACCTGGACGTCGATCGCCACGACGTGAGCGTCACCCGCGAGGATGCTCAGGTAGTTCAGCGTCTTCGGACCCACCCCCCACAGGGCACCGAGCTCCGCGCGCAGGACGTCACGCTCGGGGCCCGCGAGCGCCTCGGCGAGTTCGGGGACGGTCTCGATGGTGTGCTGCTGGAGGACGGTGGCCATGGCCGGGATCTTGGCGAGTCGGCGGGGGCCGTTCCAGGGCAGGGTGGCGCTGATGTCGTCGGTGTTGAGGCGTCGTAGGAGTCCGGTCGTGGTGTTGGCGTCGGGCCAGGCGGTGATGAGCCGGCGGACGCGGGGCAGGACCTGGGTCTTGTACCGGCGGCCGGACTGCAGGGCTGCGTCGGTGAGGACGGCGCCCATGTGGTCCCAGCCGCGGGTGACGGCGCCGGCGCCGGTGATGCCTTCGCGGTCGAGGTGGCCGAGGAGGAGTTCGGCGTCAGAGGTTGTCGTCACCGGAGGCCTCTTCGGGCTCGTGGGCGCCTTTCGGGGCGCCAGGGTGCGATCCGCCGGCGTGCTGGAGTGCCGCGATGGTCGCGACGATCGTCGGCAGGTTGGTCAGCTCCTCGTGGTCGTCGCCGGCGGTTCGCTCGCCGGTGATGACGGCGGCGTCGAGCTCTGGCGATGTGGGGTCGGAGGTCGCGTCGACGTGGAGCGTGAGGTGGTGGGTGTCGGCGACGACCAGGTGGGCCTCCCAGTGCGCTCGCGTCGCCCTTGCCGGCTGGTCGTCCAGGGCGTGGAGGCCGTCGGTCGGCGGCGTCGCGGTGCCGGTCGTGAAGAGCGTCCGCCACCAGTCCTCGCCTGGCAGCGTGGGGAAGGAGCCGAGAGCGGAGATCAGAATGTCGACGGCCTTCCCGTGCGAGTCGTAGAGGTCCTGGTACTCCGTGGGCAGGTCGATCCGCGCGATGCCGGGGCCAGCGGGTTCGAGGCCACTGACGCGCCCATCGGGCTCGAGCGTGGCGGAGAGCGGAACCTCGAGGACCGCGCCGTGCTCGGTGCGCGCGTCGAGGTTTCCTTCGATCTCTGCGGGCATGCTGACGGTCTCGAGGTCGACGAGGAGATCGACGACAACGGTGGCGAGAGCCCCGTCGGTTCGGTAGTAGCGGACGCCGGCGACCGCATGAACGGCCGAGACCTCGCAGCTGACGACGAGGGGGTCGTTTTCAAAGCGCCGTCGCACGAGGTACGACGGGACGAACAGGGCCCGTGCGAGGGCCTGGCGGCGCGTCTCATCGGCGATCTCGTCGAGCACGTAGGCAGCAAGGTCGCGCACGAGCTCGCGGCGCACTTCCGCGACGAGGTCACGCAGCGCGTTCACGGCCGCGATCCGGCTCCCGAACGTACGCGGAGGCTCGATGTCCTGCGCGCGGCACGCGCTCGCAGGATCGGAGTCCTTCGTGAGGAAAGCGAGACGGGCAGGGTCCCCGCCTGCGAGGCTGAGAGCGTCGTGAACCCACGCTGCGTCCGCTGCACCGGTCTTCGTCCCGGTGACGGCCGGCTTGCGGCGCCCGGCGCCTGTCTGAAGAACTTGCGCCCGCAGGCCAGCGAGCGCCGCCTCGGGGGTCGTCGGCAAGACGCGGACGTTGGGCAGCGCCTCCAGCCGGGCTCGCATGCGATCCACAATCTCCTGCACGTCGGGGATCTCGCTGGCTCCAGCGGCGGCTGCAGGGTGGAGGTCATCGAGGCCTGCGCGGCCGAGCCGCTTGCGCAGTTGTCGGGCGGTCTCCTCGATGCCGGCAAGGTCGTTCCGGGCGTGCTCGGCCCACTCCCAGATCACGACCTCGGGCACGACGACCTCGACGTCGACGTAGAGCAGCTCGTCCGCGAGGCCCTCGATCTGGTCGATCTGCAAGCGCCCGGCACCGAGGACGTTCGTATCGACGACGACCCATCGCACGGGTTGGCGCGCCCTCTCGCTGCTCACCGTCCGAACTCTCCCATGGATCCTCGGAGTCAGGCTGGCGAGCTCAGGTCGCAGTCGGCGGGCGCACCGCGTCGACCTCGGCGTCCGGCCGCGCCCGAAGAAAGCGCAGCCCGTGCCTGAACGACTTCCCGTTCCACGCGACGTCGGCGGACACCTCGACGACGAACGGCTCGACCAACGCGAGGTCGATCGGCGACGTGCGCGGGTTGAAGCGCTCGAAGGTGCCTGGCGAGATCCTGGCCGGCCACGGGTGCTCGCCCTCTGGCGGGCGCAGGAGAGGCGCCAGGTGCCGGCGGGCGGCAGGCGTGAGCGGCGTCGTTCGGCCGACGACGCGGAGATCGCCCTCGATCGGCAGGCCGGCGACGATCTCCTGGGGCTGGGACCGGCTCCCGGTGACCGCGGCGCACACGACGTCGATGGTGGAGCGGTGCTTGACCTTCAGCCAGATCCGGTCCGCCCGGTAGGGCTGGGCGCCGCCCTTGACGACCAACCCCTCGACCCCGACCACGGCGTACGTCTCGAACCACTCGGCCGCCTCGTCGGCGTCAGCCGTCACCGGGCTCAGGTTGAGCGGTGGACGCCACGAGGCCGCGAGCTCGACCAGGAGCGCCCGCCGCTCGTCGAAAGGGCGCGAGCGGATGTCGCGACCCTCGAGCGCCAGGACGTCGAACGCGGCGAGGGATGCCGGGCGGGCGCGTGCGGCGGATGCGGCGGTTCGTGGGCCGCGGCCCATGCGCTCCTGCAGGGCCTCGAAGGTGAGTCTGCCGTCGAGCCAGATGACGAGCTCACCGTCGAGCACGGTGCGAGGCGGGAGCTGAGCGTGGGCTGCGGTGGTGATCTCGGGGAAGGTCGCACTGAGGTCGGTGCCGCGCCTGGACCAGACGCTGGCCTCGTCTTCGCCGACGTCGACGAGTGCCCGGTAGCCATCCCATTTCGGCTCAAACCTACAGCCGCCCTCGAGCGCGCCCGGCGCAGGCATCTTCTCGACGGCGCGCGCGAGCGCGACCCCGAAAGGCATCGTGCGGCCACCGCCCACCAGCGCCTCCCCTCGCCTGCACTCCATGGTGCGGGCGGGAGATCTGCGGGCGCACGGCGAGCGCGGTCAGCCTCGGGCGTCGTACGCCTCGAGGACCGCGGCCGGGATCTTCCCGCGGTCGCTCACATCGTGCCCATTGGCGCGGGCCCACGCCCGAACCTCAGCCCCGTCCGTGCGCGTCCTGGTCGTCGCGCTGGCGGATGCGCGCCCGACCCGGCGCGCGGCCTTGATGTACGGCGCGAGCGCCGCGAGCAGCTCGTCGCGGTGCTCGTCGCTCAGGTCGATCTCGTACCGCCCCTGCTGCCAGGAGAACGCGTACGTGCGCGCGCCCTCCGAGCCGTCGAGGTCGTCGGTGATGATCACGTGCCGCTGCTGAACCATGGCGCACATCGTGCCAGCAGCTCGATGGGGCGGTACACAGCAGCGTTGATCGGGGGTGAAGTGTCGCAGTGGCCCTGGGCCAGGGAGCGCAGGTCATCCACACTTCTCGGAGCACGCAATGCACCGGGCGTCGAGGAGGACACGAATGGACTTGAGGCGCCGGGTAACGATCGCATTCTTGGCTGGAGGGGTCCTCGCGTGGCACTTGGCAAAGCGAGCGACACGCCCGGGGTCTAGTGGCCCAGCGTCCGCCCAGTCACCGCTGACCGAGCCCCCACTCGTCGAGGATCCTGCGCTGCCAGAGCCCGACGCGGCGTCCAGCGCGCCTGCGCCGCGTGCGCGGTCCACGGGAGAGATAGCGGCGCTGGGCGCTGGGGTCCTCGGGCTTTCAACCTGGATGGGCATCCTGATCGATCAATTGCTCTTGGTCCCAGTGATTGGCCCCGCGGCGCTCGTCCTTGTAGTGGCTGTCGGCTGGCTTGTGCCGGCAGTTTATTGTGTCGTCGC
This sequence comes from Cellulosimicrobium protaetiae, assembly GCF_009708005.2. Taxonomy (NCBI): domain Bacteria; kingdom Bacillati; phylum Actinomycetota; class Actinomycetes; order Micrococcales; family Promicromonosporaceae; genus Cellulosimicrobium; species Cellulosimicrobium protaetiae. The sequence goes on from NZ_CP052758.1 coordinate 18,443, forward strand.
GGTCCGGCGGTACAAACGGCCGAGTCGCTTACGCCGCACTCTGCCAGCTCTCGCCATCCCGGGCATTCTCATTATGCTGCACATCCTCGCGTTCTCGGTGCCCACATTCACCGAGCGAATTGACCTCTGGCTATGGCCCTGGTTCGTGGCAATTTTCGCATGGTCCGCGTTCTACCATCTTTACAAACAGCACTCCGTCGCATCTGGTGCATGGCTCTGCATACTCGACGTCGCCGGGTCATTCGCGGCCACACGGGACGTGTGGCCGATTGCGGCGGGCTACGCGAAGATGCTTGTCGACTCACCAGCCCCCTGGGATCAGCTCGCGCCATTCGCCTTCGTATTGCTCGCGATCCTCGCAACTGTCCTACTGACATCTGATATTGGAGTCGAGCAATCCCCTCTCGGCCGGACCGGCGCCTTTCTCGCAGGATTGGCCATTACCTTGTTCATATTGTTCTCAAATCAAGAGAGCTGGGAGAGCGTTGGAGTGTGGCGATCGATCATCGTTGGGATCATTGGCGTTGTCGGGACCCTGATGTTCATCGGGGCACGAACGATTCACCTCTCAGGCGACAAGAACGTCACGAAGGACTCGTGACGCTGAACCCAGCCCCCCGCCTCAGGGTCCGGATACCCAATCCCAACGGTCTGGCTCGGGAGTGAGCTGGCGCGGCTGGGGGCCGGCCCCCCGCGACCCGGAGATGACAGGTCTCGCCGCAGCCTCGGCGTACAGGACCCGAACCCCAGGGTGGTGCCTGACCTTGGCGAGCTTCGCGTCGAGATAGGTCCTCGAGTACGTCTTGGTCGGGTGGTTGTCCAAGATGCACGCGAACGCCAAGGGCGCCGGCACGCCAGGATGCGCGGCGTCGAACTCGTCGAGCAGCATCGACAGCTTCCACACGTCGCGTGCGACCTCGCCGTGGTCCAGCCCGCCGGCGACGCTGGAAGCGACCTTGAGCTCTGCGATCACCGCGAGCTGCTCGAGCACCGCCAGCCCCGTCCCGTCTGGCGAGCGCACGATGCCGGCGTAGTGCGGCAACTGGAGCCCGGGGGCGCGCGTGACGACTGCGTCAAGCTTGACCTCGCCGGTGCGTCCAAGCTGCGTTTTCCACGGGCTCTCCATGAACGACCCGATCCGGAAGATCGGCTCGCGTCCCACGCGGTCGATGCCGAACTGCGAGATCAGGTAGTGCGCGAACCAGGCTTGGAACGTCGCCTCGGGCGCGATGTACTGCCCGCATGTCGCAGCGAACACGTCCCAGGCGGCCTCGAACTTGCGCGCCACCGGCTCGCCGGCCGCAGCGAGCTCTGGCAGGGGATCGCTCGTCATGGCGGCATCCTGCCTCCTCCCGCCGACAACTGTGCACCGCGGGCCCCTGCGCCTCACGACGGCGGACGGCACACGGCCCGGGCAGACTGGGGCGCATGTGCGGCAGATACGCGAGCGCGAGACGCGACGACGAGATCGCTCGGCACTTCCACGTCGCCGAGCTCGTCGGGAAAGAGCTCGGACCGTCGTGGAACGTCGCCCCCACCCAGGACGTGCGCGTCGTGCTCGAGCGCGAGGAGGCCGGCCACGTCGCCCGCCAGTTGCGCACCGTGCACTGGGGCCTGGTCCCGTCCTGGGCGAAGGACACCAAGATCGGCTCGCGCATGATCAACGCGCGCGTCGAGACGATCACCGACAAGCCCGCCTTCCGCCGCGCCGCGGCCCGCCGTCGCGCGATCGTCCCCATGGACGGGTACTTCGAGTGGCAGGCACCCGAATCCGGCAAGGGCCGCAAGACCCCGTACTACCTCATCGACCCCGACGGCGCCCCGCTCGCCGCCGCTGGCCTGTATGAGCTGTGGCGCGACCCCACCAAGCCCGACGACGCCCCCGACCGGTGGCTGTGGTCCATGACGGTCATCACGACCGCCGCCACCGACACCCTCGGCCACATCCACGACCGCTCCCCGCTGCTGCTGCCCGACGACCTCTGGGACGGCTGGCTCGACCCCGACCTCACTGACACCGGCGACGTCGACGCGCTCCTGCGCCGCGTCCCCGAGCCCCACCTCCACCCAATCGAGGTCTCCCCCGCCGTCGGCAACGTGCGCAACAACAGCCCTGCGCTCGTGGAGCCGGTCTCGCCCTAGGGCCGGTCGAGCAACGCCCACCCGTCGCCCTTCGTCCAGTGCAGAAAGACCGGCGCGAACGGCGCGAAGAGCCACAGGTCCGTCAGCGGTCCGGCATCGAGGGCCGACGACGAGTCGATCCCCGTCGCCTTCATGAAGCTCACGAGCAGGTCCTCCGGAACCGCGACGTCGTGGAGCGAGACTGCGAGGTGCAGCTCGTCGAACCCGGACAGGACCAGCTTCTCGACGTTCGACGCGAACCATGACTCGGTGACCTGTCCGGACATCCACGCATCGAGGGTCCGCAGCCCCGGGTCGATGTTCCCGCCGCTGATCAGGGAGAAGGCGATCTGCGGCCGTTCGGGCGATCGTGTGAAGCGCTGCATGACGAGGCCGTGGCTCCGCGCGGCGACGTACCACCCCGCTGCGTTCGGGCCACCGGCCCCGGGGAACCAGTTCTGGACCGCCGGCAGGGCATCAGGAGTCTCGACGCCCGCAGCCTCGCACTCCGTGATGAGCACCGGGAGGAACTTGGCCAGGATCTTCGGCGTGAGCCCCAGCCCAGCTGGGACCGTCACGGTCCAGTCGTACTCACCGGGCGCAGCCTTGGGCTCCGAGCAGTACTTCTCGAGCCAGAAGGCCGTGTCGTCGCCAGCACGGCTGATCTCGAGCGCGGCAGGCGTGCCGTCCGCGTGGGTGAGCCTGACGTCGTACATCGCCGGCTGGCTGTTGTCGTCGTGCGGATCCCAGGTCGCGCCGATGGCCAGCGCGACGCACTCGGCGATGTACCGCTCGTGCGGGCTCAGCTCCTTGGCCTTCGTGCTCTTCGCCATGCTCGGAGCGTACGGGCAGCCCCGGACGACGAGACCCCTCCCATCGCCGAGGCCCGCCAGCTCGCGGGCAGGCCGCTACCCCCCGTTCCAGGCCTTCACAATCTGCCCGAGTGCAGCACCTAGGCGCTGCAGCCCGCTCGTCCCACCGTCCAACGTCGCGAGCCCCTCGAGGAAGCGCCAGAGGAAGGACAAGGCGATCAGCGTCAACCGAGGGACGAAGCTCGTCGACCGCGCGGCTGCCTGCGGAGGGACGGACGCCGGGGCCAAGACGATGGAAGCGTCGCCCCGCAGCGACACCGTGAGTCGCTCGCTCGTCGACGTCACGCGGCCGTTCGGGTCCCACGTGGACTTCCGGGAGGAGTTGACGACGATCTCGTCGGCCGTCAGCGTCATCCCGGGAGGCAGCCGGAGAGCGTCCCCCAGGCCGGGAGCAGAGTTGTCGGTGGTGGGGGCGGCGCTACGCGCCGCACCCGGGACAGTAGGACTTTCCTGAAGCACGCCGCCCGTTCTAGAGGGCGGGTCTGGTTAGTGTCGCGGCCTGAGAAACTGCCGAGCTCAGGGTCGAGCTCGGCTCAACGCTGTCAGCCTCGGGAGACCGGACCGAGGATCCCGCGCGGATCTGTGCCGGGCAACGATGGCGACACGCGAACTGGGCCGGCGAGCCCCGCGCGCTTCGCCCGTCGCTTCGACCACTTGTACATCCATGCTGGACGAGGGCGCGCCGTGCTCGGGCGCCAGAGCAGCGCGGTCGGGCGCAGTTCAACCGTGCCGTCCAGGGAGATCAGTCCCTGGCGGACGGTCACCTCCCCGAGGCGAAAGGTCCGGGCTGAGTAAGAGTCCACACGCGCTCCGTCGCGCGAGTCTGGGAACGGGTCCGGCCATCCGTTCGGTACCTCTCCCTCGAGGGCCCGAGCAGCCGACCACACCTCGTTCTTGAGGTCTCTCCCGACGAACTCGACTCCCACACCCTCGATCAGCACCGGCTCGTCGCCTGTGATGATCTGGACCGCGACTTCGTGCCGTTCCCGGCCATCTGGACCGTAGTGGGTCAGCGGATGCAACCGGACGTCGACGCGGCGCCGACGCACGCGCCACCGGAAGAGCGCGAACAGCGCGATGAGGACCGCGACGACATCGGCCGCGAGCGTGAGCAGGATCGAGTCCACCGCCGAAGTGTGCCGTCTCGGCCCGACGGCCGTCACGCTCTTGTTGGCGCTGGTGCGCGATCGCCGAGGCAGGCCGGGGGTGTCGGGGCCGCGGGCGGCGTCTGAGTTCTCTGCCACCATGTGCAAATGAGTGAGTTCCGTCCGTCGCGGCACCGACGCCGCATCGTGCTCGCGGACTGGCGTGACGCGGAGGAGCTCGCCGCCTGGCACATGCGTCGCAGCGGGTTTCCCGAAGCGGCGGTCACGGGAGCCGGGGCTGACAAGGGCATCGACGTTGCCGACACGACGCGGCGTGCGGTCGCGCAGGTCAAGCACCTCGGATCCCCGGTCGGTGCTCCCGACGTGCAGCGACTCGTCGGCGCCGGACACTTGCTCAGCGAGTACCGGCTCTTCTACTCGCTGTCCGGGTACACGCGGCAGGCGGTCGAGTACGCGCACGGCGTGGGGGTGAGCTTGTTTACCTACTCGATCTACGGCGACGTGACACCCGCCAACGACTACGCGCAGGGTCTCCTCGAGGCAGCGGTCCGCTGGGACGAGGGCCCCGCGCTCGACGAGGACGACGACGTCACGCACCTCGGCGACCGGATCGCACTGCGAGGGGATCTGACCGAGGCCGAGAACCACGACCTCCTGGTCTTCTGCACCCGAACCGCGCTCGACGCGCTCCTACCGCACGCCACGACGACGGAAGACCTCGGCGACATCGCCGAGCTGAGCGGGGAGAACCCGCGACTGGAGCCCCTGGCGCGGCGCTACCGCGACGGCGTGCTTGGCCTCACCAGCGACGTCATCGACTGCCTGCACGAGTCGAAGGACCAACACTGGCCCTCGTGGTGCGCCATGCTCGAGGACTGGCTGGAACGGATGCGCACCCTCGAGCTCCTCAAGGGGGCCCTGGAACGGTCAGACCGGTGGGACGACGTCGGCGACGTCGAGGAGCGCTACCTGCCGCGTTGCCCGAGCGGCGAAGACCTGCTGTGGCACTGGTGGGAACACCGGAAGCCGACCGTCGAGATCGACACCGAAGACCTCGGTCTGCTCTTCAAGCTCGCGCCGGCTCCGTTCACCTGGACGCTCCCCTCCGCCGAGAACATCACAGGCCTTCGCCGCGTGCTCAACGCGCACCGCGTCACCGATCTGCCGTCCGACCGCAGTCGGATGAGCGAAGCGCAACACGATCAAGACGACCTGAACTGGGACCTCGACCGACTCGAGCGATGGGCAGGCGACGGCAAGCTGCACGTCGTGCGCGCCATCGTCGACGCGCAGCCGTTCGCCCTGACACGGGAGCAGGTCATCGACGTCATCGAGGAGTCGCAGAGCTCGAAGAAATACCGCGCCGGCGAGCGCCGCGCACACGTGTAGCCCCCATCCCGCGGCTGCTCCGTGCCACCCGGCCCTCGATCGCGGGGACTCACTCTGCGGCCGCAGCGTCCTTGATCGCCCGGTCGAGCTCGGCGTAGGCGGTCGGCCCACCGGTCTGCTCGCTCACCCACGCCAGCGACATCGCCGCGCCCGCACGATCCACGACCACCTGGCGCGGCAGGACGTAGAACTCCCACTGCGCCACGTCGAGGACGTCGTACGCGGCGTGCTCGCGCGCGGTGTGAACGCACAGCACGTACACGTCGGCGTTCCACCCCTGCTGGCCGCGGTACTCGCCCGTGGCGTGGTCCCACGAGTCCGCGGCCTTGATCTGGAACGAGCCGAGGCGGACCTGCTTCTGGGCCCACGACTGCAGGTAGCCGCGGACCTTCACCTCCACCCGCACGCCGTCCGGCGTCAGGACGTCGTACGCGTCCCACTCGACCCTGTGACCGCTCGCGCCGACCGCACGCGCGACCAAGAACTCCGCCAGGTAACCGCGCACGTTGTTCATCCGCAGGTCGTTCATCGCGAAGCGCCAGAAGTCGAGCACGCTCGCGTCCACGCCCACGAACCGCTCGGAGCCGTCCAGCTCGACCGGGCTCGGCACCACCGTCTTCTCGTCCACGACCACCATCCAACCGCTCGCGAGCTCCAGGCCGCGAGCGCCGAGCGGGGAGGACGACGATCCGGCTGTCGGTGATCCCGGGCAGACTTGCCCGCGGCACGGAGCGCAGCAGGTCGTCGCGCTGCTGGCCCACGAGGACGCGAAGGAGCCGACCATGGCTGAGGAGACCCTGCCGACACTGCCCGAGCTCACGCACATCCTGCCCGTGCCGAGGTCTTCGCTTGTGGCGGCGTTCGCCGTGGGGGCGACGACGGAGGCCCTCGCGCAGCGCGCCGTCCGGTCCCTGTGGGACTCCCTGCGCGACGTCGGCACCTTGCACGTGCTCGTGACCGTGCAGAAGGTGCGGCAGCGCAAGCCCTACCTGCTGGTGGGCCGGTGGGCGGGCGTGCAACGGTCCCAGACCGGCGTGGGCCTGCTCGTCGACACGGAGCGGTCGGTGTCGCGGCTCGTGGTCGCACTGTCGACGGTGGACGCGATCGCGGTGTGCGCCGTCCCGGCAGTGTCGGACTCTGCGGGCGAGCAGCCGTGATCTAGCTGCGCCGCCCCCCGGCAGGACGGGCCGCTGTGCGCCCGATGCGGCCACTGCTACTGCTTCCCGTGCCGGACGAAGCGCCTCACGCGCGCCGCGCGCGGCTCGTGGCTCGCACCTCCCGACGGCGGCTACCACGGGTGCGCGCCCGCTGGACCGAAGCGACCGCTACCGCCCCCCAACCCCCACCGACCACCCCTGCAACACCCCACACGAACGGAGCACCCAGATGAGCACACCAGACAGCACCCCGAAGGCGACCCGCCGGCCCATGGCGACGTCCCAGCCGAAGGCCACGAACACGACGCCCAAGGCGACGTCCATGACGCCTAAGGCGACCTCGCGCCCACCCGCGAGCACGAGCACCGACGCCCTCCTCACGTTCCTGCGCGCCCGGCTCGACGAGGCCGAGGCCGTCGCGCTCGCCGTGCCCGTCGGGGTCATCAACCGGCCCCCGGCACACCTCGACGTGAGCAAGCACGCGCCCGACGGCGGGCGGGTCCTCATGGGCACCGGCCCGGACTTCGAGGTCCCGACGCCCGAGCACGCCGCGCACATCGCCGCGCACGACCCCGCCGCCGTCATGGCCGACGTCGCCGCGAAGCGCCTGATCGTGGATGCGCACGCCGACGGCGACACCGACCCGCACGTCACCGGCTGGGTGCTGCGCTGCCTTGCTTCCGCGTACGCCGAGCACCGCGACTATGACCGGGCGTGGGCGCTGTGACCGCCCCGACGACCCCGGTCCCGTGGGACGAGGCCCGGCTCGCCGCGCACGAGGAGACGCTGCGCGGCTGGCTCGAGGAGGGCGTTCCGGGGCCGTGGGCAGACGCGCTTGAGTGCGCGGCCGCCCTGCGTTCTGCGAAGGGGACCGTTGACGGAAGGCTCGACCAGCTCAGGGTTGCCCGCCCGGAAGGGCCCCACGAGGACGAGGAGTACGCAGAGCGGCTGCGCGCCGCGTGGGCCGCGCTGGACGGCCCTGCGAGTATCTACCTCGAGTTCAAGAGCGGCCGCAGGTCGCGCGGCTACCCGTGGTTCGGGGTGTCCGATGGCAACCCCGCGACACTCGATATCGGCCCGGAGCAGTACGCCCGCGAACACCAGGACGTCGCGCTGAGCAGCAACATCGTCTCGTGCCTCATCTTGCCGGACCCCGTCGTGCTCCCGCCGGGGCACGGTCTCATCGCGGAGATCTCCACTCAGCACCTCGAGTGGCGCAAGGCGTGGCGCGTCCTCAACGCCCTGTACGAGGCCGTGCCTGCCGGGTCGTGGGTCACCATCTACGGGAGCGCGAGCGGCCCGTCGCGCGGGCCCTGGCTCGGCCCGGGGACGTTCGGGCAAGCGGGCGAGCCGGGCATCCGGTTCAACCCTCTGCCGGGCCGTCGTGACGGCAAGGTCTCGGTCGTGACGCTCGCGCTGCGCGAGATCCGGCACCTCCTGGTCACGATGCCCCCGCCCGACGAGCGTCCGGCCTCGCAGCCCGTCTGACCGGGTGCTGACCCACGCCCGGCCACCGCCCACCAGCGGTGCGCCGGGCGTCGCCGTCCACAAGCACGACCGCAACGGAGGATTCAGCCTCGCCGGGCTGCCTCACTGGACGAGCACCAACCCGCACGACCCCTGGCGCAAAGCGACCGCGCCCCGACCCACGGCAGACCCGTAGATCGGGGCGGAGCCCGTTGAGCGCGCTCACGTTCCGGCTGTGAATCGCTGCCCGGTCGACCAGGACGGGTAGGTACCGAGTGCCTTCGTCGTCGGGCGGTCGTGCGCGGGCAGCGGGTAGCACCATGCGCAGGTGTGCGGGTGTTCGACGACGTCGTGCTCGTGGGCTTCCTGGTCCCCGATCGAGATCCCGGCCTGGCACGCGTGAAGGCCGGCGCGGTGGTCCTCGGCGCAGCCCGGGCACCAGCCGACGCAGGTAGGCCAGTCGTGCAGGTCGCATCGGGCGTGCCAGCGCGGCATCCGCGGCGGCAGCTGGAGCCCGGTGGGTCGGGCGGATGCTGCTGCCTCGCTCATCGGCTGCGGACCGTGACGGGGCGGGCGCCCGGGTTCGCGACGACGAGGTCTCCGTCCGTCGTGAGCGCCAGACTGTAGTGGCCGTCGGCATCGCGCTCCTCGACGAAGTCCTCGCCCCCGCCCTTGAGCCCTGTGCGCACCGTGACGTCGCGGCCGCGAGGGCCGACGACGAGGAGTTCGCCGCTGGCCGTGACCGAGATCTCGTACACCCCGGCCATCTCGGTGCGGTGCACGATCTCGTCGCCCGCCGGTTCCAGGAGTTCGGTCAGCTCGGTGATCTCCTCCCCCAGCCCGACGTGCTGCACGGGCCATCCCTGCCCGCGAACCCAGGCGTACGGCTTGGCCAGGCGGCGCCCGATGAGATCGTCGGCGCCTTCCATCTCGCGAGTCAGGAACCGGACGCGGCCGTCCTCGGGGTCGACGGCGTGCCCGGTGATGCTGCGGACCTCGACGACGACGTTCTTGCGGACCGCGAGCAGGACGTCAGCGTGTGCGAGGAGCTCGGCCGCGGCGGGCGAGGTGTCGAAGTCGGCGCCGAACTTCACGTGGCGGACGGGCCAGGAGCGCTCCACGGACTCGAGCTTCTCGGCGCTGCTGCCGTTGATGGGGTATGTCTGGGTGACGTTGACGAGGATCGGCACCACTACCTCCAGGTGTACTTGACGCGCGATGTTGACTCCCAGCGTCTCACACATCGCGCGCGATGTACACGCCCCCGAGAGAACCTCCGCCCGTCAGCGTGTACCCCTACGATCAGGGCGTGCTCGTCCGTGCCACCATCCAGCAGATCCCGCCCGACAACGCCCGCACCTACGACCTCGAAACCCGCGACGTCGTCATCGACGACGCCGCCTCGTACGAAGAGGGCAAGGCCCGGATCGCCCCCGAGGTGCCCGAGGGGTGGCGGGTCATCGGCTACTCGACCTGGTAGCTCACGGCTCACGTGGTCGCACCCTGCGACCGGTGGCAGCATCGCAGGCATGAGCCGAGCCGAGGATGGACGCTCCGCCCGCGCACACGTCGTCGCCGCGACGTTGGGCGCGCTGGCCCTGACGATCCTCGGAGGGTGCGGCGCCAACGAGGCGCCGGCCGCGCAGTCGCCGTCGGACCCCGCCTGCACGCAGGCCAGCGGGGAGCAGGTCGACCAGATCACCGCGACGTTCATCGCGCCGGTCGACGTCGTCGCCGCCTACTCGGTGACCTCCACGGAGCACGACGACCTCGTCTTCGTCACGGTGGGCACCGACGGCTTCCCCGACGAGGTCTCCCACAAGAGCGGCGAGTTCGCCGGCCCGACGTACGCGTACTCGGCCGGCGAGCTGCTCGCCGCGAGCGGGCAGGCCTCGCGCTACTCCCCCGACCTCCCGAGCCTGAGCGACAGCGGAGACCGCTCCGTCGTCTACGACGACGCCGCGAGCGACTCGTTCAACTGCGTCCGCGACGCACTCGGCTGAGACGTCGCGGTTGACGACGGCGGGCCACCCAGAGCCGTCTGAGCCGGGCGCACCCGTCCCAGTGCTGTCCGCTCGAGTCCGCCTAGAGGTGGCGCAGCCACCGGCGGAGCAGCGCGCGTACCACGAGCGCTCCCACGCCGACCGCCAGCGGGCCAACCGCCTCGTGCAACTCGGCGTCAGGACCACTCGGCACGAGGGCCTGGCACGAGATCCCGACCGCGAAGACCAGCCCGACGATGCCGACGACCAGGAGCGCCTTGACCAGCCAGCCGGCGAACCCGCCCCACGCCTCCACGACCTCACCCCACGCCTCGGCGGGCGTCTGCTCAGCCGCGCGGGCTCGCGCTTCGCCGAACGTCGCACGGGCGGACGCGCCGGCGCCTGGGGTCGCGCGAGCGGTCATGCTCGTGCGAGCCCTACGGGGTGCGGCCCGCCGCGGTGCGGCGCACTCGAGCTCGCGGGCGTGGCCGTTGGCCGCGGTGACCTCCCCGCGCACGGAGTAGGTGAACAGCGCGATCGCCATCTCCTCGGCGTACGCGGCGGCCGGCGGGGAGTACCCGCTGGCGGAGAAGAACGCGAGGGCGAGGTGGTGCTGGGCGCCGCGGGCGCCGACGAGCCGCTGGAGCAGCGGGCGCCCCACCACGGCGGTGAGCTGCTTGACCTCGGCCAGGATCCGGCTGGACCGGACATCGACGCCACCGTCGGCACTCGCGGGCGTCAGCTGCGCGTCGTCGAACCCGAGCTCGCGCAGGTGCCAGACCGCGCACTCCTCGGCCTCACGCGGGGTCGTGATGTGCTCGCCCGGCCTCCATGTCACGCCCGAAGGCTACAAGCCCGACGGCCCAGGGAACCCCAGGACGTCGGCGGCTGCCCCCTCCTCACGCCACGACATGCTCGCCGGCCAACTACCCGTAGACCTGGCGCTAGCCGACCAGGCGCAGCGGCCCGCGCCGCATCGAGACGGCCAGCCGCGCCTGCCCCTCGACCGGGTCGGCCAGAAGGCCGCCTGGCATCGGCAGCGTGAGCGTCCACCGGTCCGTGATGCCGCGGGCCGTGCGGGCGACGTCGAGCTCGCACCGTCGGAGGTAGCCCGCGCCGGCGCCAGTGCCGGACCACCGATGCCCGACGACGTCGAGGCGCACCGCGGCATGCTCCCACGCGCTGACAGCGACCAGCCCGGAACCGCGCTCGCGCGCCCGGGCGAGCAGCCGTCGGCGCTCGGACGCCGTGAGCCGGGCGTCCGGCCCGACGACGACGTACGTCATGCCGTCGAGCAGCGCCGCGACGACCCCGGCGGGATCGTCCCCGGCGCGCGGCACGAGCGCGACGCGCTCGAGCGCCACGCCGGCGTCGGCGGCCGCGAGCATCCCGAGGTCGGGCGCCCCCACCGCGGCGAGCCAGTCCGAGGTGCCCTGCGACGTCGCGAGCAACGCGAGCAGGAGCGACGTCGAGCCCGTCACGACGCTGGCCGCACCACGCGGCAGACGCCCGTCGTCGAGTATCGCGCCGAGCGGGCGCGAGCCGTCGTCGAGGTCTACGACACCCGGCGTCGACGCGCGCACGCCCGTGCGCAGCTCGGCGCGACGCAGGGTCGCGCGAGCCACCTCGAGCGGGTCCAGCGCGGTCGTCGGCACCCTTCCAGGCTACGCCGTGGTTCGAACTGGTGTTCGAATACGATTGTGTCGTGGGTACTCGTCGACGTCCGCCTCCGGGCGGCTGGCCGTCCGGCATCGAGACGGTGCCGCTGCGTGACCATGCCGAGGAAGCGCCCGAGCTCGCGCGCCGCGGCGTGGCGATCGTGCGCCCGCCCGAGGGCATCCCGGTGCGCGCGTGGATCACGCAGCGCCAGAGCGGCGAGGCCCGCGTCGACGGCGAGGCGGTCGCGTGGGCCGGCCGCCAGGTCCACATCCGCTACATCTCGCGCGAGGGGCGCGAGGGCTGGGCCTGGCTCTGGGCCGATGCCGTCGAGCGCCGCTGACACGCGGCTTGATCGTTGCCCGGGCGGGTCACCATCGAGAGGCCGGCAACCCATGGCCGGGTCGGGCGCCCCATGCCGCCCGACCCGGCGGTCGGTGCGGTCCGAGCGTGGGTGGTGGGCGGTAGCGTTGGCGGTACCAGCACATCGGCGGACTGACCATCTGCCCAGATATCCCGTGGAGGGATCATGTCGAACACGTCGTTTCGCGCCGTCACGATCAGCGCTGAGTCCGAGCCTGCAGAGGTCATCTGGGACGCCTCGGGCGGCCTCCTGAGTCACCTTCAGAGCGCGGTCGGGGGGTTCGTGGACGTGGTCCGGCTCGGCCCGAACCTCGACATGTGGGTCAACGACGACGGCTTCGCGCTCGAGCTGCCGCGCAACGTCGCGGCGACGGGCATCGCGTGGCACTACGGCTTCCGCCACCAGATCTACGTGGGCCCGGCGGTCTTCACGGGTGGAGTGGACGAGGAGGGCGAGAGCCTGCCGCTCGCTCCCGTCTCGGCGGCTGCCCTGGTCGAGATGGCGGGCAAGGTCTTGCAGGGCATCGCGCTCTAGCAGCAGACGCGCGCGGCGGCTGGCGTCCCCCTCGCCCGTCGCCGCGCGCCTCCCCCGGAGCACCCCATGCCGTCGGTCTCGGTGGCGCGGCCTGCTCGCCTACCGGCGCAGTGGCGTGCCGGTCTGGACTGGGCCGAGGGCTGCCCGGACCGTTGCGCCGGTCATCGTGCGGTGCTCGAGGAGGGCTGCCGTGAGGGATGCCAGATCCTCGCTGCGGGTCGTGAGGATCTGGTCGGCGCGCGCGCGGGCGGCGGTGATCAGTGCGTCGCTGTTGAGGGGGCCGTCGTATCCCGTGGGGGTTCGCCCCGTCGCGATGATCGTTGCGGTCAGCTGGAGGACTTGCGCGATGTCGGCTCGGGAGCCGCTGTCGTGGACGTCGTGGGCGTGGTCGGTGCTCTGTCCGGCGAGCAGGGCGGTCATCTGGATCCATGCGCCGTCGTGCGCGGGCGGGAGCGGCAGAGGCAGGACGAAAGCCGCGCGGCCTCCGGAGTCCCCGTGGGCTTCGATGGTGACGTTGGTGACCGTGCAGCCGAGCTCGTGAGCGACGATGGCGTGCGCGGCTTCGTGCCGTGCTCGTCGGGGCAGGCTGTCGTCTGCTCCGATGCCCTGCTGCCAGGTCGGGTGCCACCGGGACGCGTAGTCGACCGCTTCGGCGACGGAGGCCGCGGGATCTACGCGTGCGAGGACCCAGGCGACGAACGCTTGGTCGCGGTACGTCGCGAGCAGGTGCCCGTAGGCGGGGTGGTGACCACTAGGGCCTGTTTCGGAAGTGGTCAGCGGTGGCTGATCCAGTCCAGGAGGTGGCTCGTGATGGTGGTGTGGTCTGCCTCGGTGGTCGTGGTGTGCTCGCTGGTGGCGGCGTCGTGGTGCTCGATCTCGTAGCCGCCGAGTGCTCCGGGGCGGGTATGGACCGAGATCGACCAGTCGATGTCCTCGTCGTCGGGGTAGATCACGAAGAACGTGTTGGTCGTGGCGTTCAGGTCCGCGAGCATGCCCAGGATCTCGACGTGGCCGGGGTCCTGGACGTAGTCGCCGTCCTCGGTGTCGGCGTAGCACGGCGGCCGCTTGGACAGCCAGGACGGCAGCGAGTCGTTCACACCGCTCAGGATGCCAGCGCCTGGCCCGCCCGGACGACGGCGGTGATCCAGTCGTCGAGCGCGGCGACCTTGACGGTCGCCTCGTAGCGGAGCTGGAGCTTGTCATACCGGGTCGCGACGGCCCGGTGGCGTTTGAGGCGGTTGAACATGCACTCCACCGCGTGGCGGGCCTTGTAGTCCTCGTAGTCGACCTTCGGTGGGCGACCACCTTTGGAGCCCTTCGCGAGGCGGTTCGCGCGGTGGTCCTTCTTGTCCGGGATCGTCGCCGCGATGCCCCGCCCACGCAGCCGCTTGCGGTTCGCGGCCGAGGCGTAGCCCTTGTCCGCCCGCACCCGCTCTGGCCGCGTCCTGGGCCGACCGCCGCGCCCGCCGGGCCGCTTCACGCGGATCTGGTCCAGGACCGGCCCGAACTGTGGGCTGTCGCCCCGGTGGCCGGCGGTCACGACCATGCCCATGAGCTTTTGCCCCTGCTCGCACGCTGCGTGGATCTTCGTGGTCCACCCGCCCCGTGACCTGCCCAGCCCATGATCTGCGGGCTCGACCCCGGGCGACTCCTTCTGCCCGGCCGGGTCCCGGCGGGCGCCCGCAGCGTGCTGGTGCGCGCGGGCGATCGTGGAGTCGACCGAAACCTCCCAGCAGATCTGTCCACCACCGTCAGCCAAAGACCGCAACGCGTCCAGCACCCGGTCCCACACCCCGTCGCGCTGATAGCGACGGAACACCCGATACAGGCTGGACCACGGCCCATACCGGTCCGGGACATCCCGCCACGGGCACCCCGCCCGGGTCCGGTGACGGATCCCATCGACCTGACGACGCAGATTCCGCGCAGGACGCCCCAACGACGCGACAGGCAGCAAAGACTCGATCACCGCCCACGCCGCATCACTCAGATCATGCCGCCCCGCAACCTCAGCCACGACCACGCAGCATGCCGAACCCGCAGGTCAGACACCACTTCCGAAACAGGCCCTAGTCGCCGCCACCGCCAAGTGCCGGGTGGGCGCAACTGGGAAGCCGCTGGCCTGGGCGTGATAGCGGTGCCGCAGCAGGACGCGCGCCGCCACGACCCCGATGAGGACTGAGCCGAGGAGGCGGACGAGTTCGTCCTGGGCTCCGTCGGGTAGGACCGCGGCACTGCGGACGATCTCGACGAAGACGGTGCCGCCTCCCAGGAGCCACGTCAGGAAGACGACGAACCAGAGGACGAGGAGCCGCCAGGTCTCACGGAGCCAGTTCAGCAGGGGGTCGAGGAGGAGAGCGCGCATCGGTTGCCCTTCAGTAGTGGTGGCGGCTCGTGGCCTGTTGCGGTTCAGGCGTGGCACAGCGGCAGGTGCTCGCGGACGACGTCGACGAGCGCGCCGGCATCGAGCTGGTCACGGCGGGGGTGCGCGCGCTTGTAGGCGTCCACGCGGGCGGCGACCAGCGTGGTGTCGTCGGCGGGGAGCACGCCGGTGTGTCCGTATAGGGCGTAGCGCCGCACGGCGTCGAGGTAGGACGCATGCTCGCCGTCGTCCCAGAGGATCGCCTGGGCCACCAGGATGTAGCGGGTGGGGCCGAGTTCCCAGCGCGCGGGGTCGAGCCGGGCCGAGGTGACGGGCAGGTTGCAGAGGCTGAGCTCGGCGGCGCCGGCCTCGAGGAAGGCGTAGCGGGCGAGCTCGCTGAGGAACATGGGCGACAGGCTCGGGTCCTCGATGGGCACGCCGTAGAACTGGACGCAAAGGCGGGCGCCGGCGAGTGCTCGGCTGCCGCGGAGCGCGGTGCGGATCTCGTCGACGTCGTGCGCGCTGGCCACGTGTGATGCGTGGCTGACGAGCGCGGGACGGGGCAGTGTCGTGGTCGTGGTCATGACGCCTTCTCCCGGGAGCTGAGCGCGTTGATCCGGTCGGGGCGGAAGCCCGACCAGTGGTCGTCGCCGGCGACGACGACCGGCACCTGCAGGTAGCCGAGCTCGCGCACGCGCTCGAGGGCCGCGGCGTCCTGGGTGACGTCGACGACGGAGTACTCGATGCCCTTCTTGTCCAGGGCCCGGTAGGTCGCGTCGCACTGGACACAGGACTTCTTGCCCATGACGACTACGTCGGTCGTGGCTCCGTTGACCATCAGACGCTCACCTCGGCGAGACGGAAACGCTGCTCGGCGCTCACACCGGGCATCCCGACGCGGGTGCGCGCGCAGGCTTCGCAGAGCACGGCGCTGTGCTGGTGGACGCAGCTCGCGCACTCCCACACGGCGAGCAGGGTGGCAGGGTCTCCGCACTGCCACTGGCCGTCGCCGATCTGCTGGGAGTTGGCGCCGGGCCGGTCGCCGTCCTTGGAGCTGTGGATGCAGGTGCACCGCGCGGTGATCGTCGCGGGCTGGGATTCGATGAGGCTCATGTCAGGTCGCTTCCTTCGGGACGGGTCCTGGTCGTTCACCGGTGGATGAGGGTGATGGGGAACGCGCCGGGGGTCGTGCCGGTGATCTGGTGTCGGGGTGCCCAGGTCACGACCCAGCCGGGGTCATGGGAGGCGATGCGGTGCAGGACGACGGCGTGGGTGTGTTCGACGTCGTCGACCTGCAGCGGCTGGATCAGGTGGTCACGGGTGAGGTCGACGTCGTAGTCCGTCACCGCGGCCGCGAAGCGCGCGGGGTCGTGGTGGCCGAGCGCCCAGACGGCGGCGTCGTCGAGGTCTTCCTGTAGGTCGATGCCGCGGAACGTGCCGAGGGGTGCGAACTCCTCGGCGTTCGGGGCCGGCAGCGCGGGGCCGGGCAGGCCGCTGGGTGTGATGGTGCGGACGGGGCTCGCGGGCGTGTGCGTCTCGTGGATCTCGATGGGCAGGTTGTTGCGGTGGGAGACCTCGACGCGCAGTCCTGGAGCGTTGTCGGCGTGGCGCAGCAGGGCGTCCAGTAGACGCTCGCATCCGCCGGGCTCCTCGATGTCCCAGCCCTGCCCGATGAGGTTGCAGGGGCCGCGCACGCCGCGCTCGCGGTCGATGATCGTGTAGAGCAGCTCGCCCTTGACCCGGAACGGACGCTGCCTGGTCAGAACGGTGAAGCGGGTGTCCGTGGCGCGCACGTCCCACCACCAGGTGCTCTCGTCGGACGGCCGGGCGAACCGGACGCGCTCGCCGACGGCGAGGGCTGGTGCGGTGACGGTCGTGGTGGTCATGCGGGCGCTCCTTCGTGGGTGGTGTCGGTGTGGGGGTCGTGCGCGGCCGCGAGCTCGCGAAGGCGTCGGGCTTCGCCGGGGTGGCCCTCGAGCTCGAGGACTCGGGCGGATGCCCGGCACGCGATCGCGTACCGGGTGCGGGTCGTCGTGTCTCGGACGCTCGGGGGCGCGCCGAGTCGCGGCGGCGCAGCCGCCAGCGGCTGCGTCGCGGCGGCGCCGGCGTCGACTACCAGCCGGGGCGTGACCGTGGTCATCGCACACCCCGGGACGGAGGCCGCGGGGCGCCCGCGAGCGCCGGGTGCTTGGCGGGGTGCCTGATCAGGGCGCGCAGGCCTTCGGAGAACAGGACCGTGATCGCGGGGATCGTCCAGAAGAAGATCGGCGTGACGAGCAGGAGCATCGTGATCAGGACGACGAGAGCGAGCCAGCCGAGCTGGCCGCGCCGGCTACGCGGGAGGTGGGTGCCGTACCAGACCCATGCGGCCAGTGGTGCGGTGACGAGCAGGACGGGCAGCGTCGTCGACACGAGGGCGCTCGCGAGGCCGAACTCGGCTGCGGTCGCGATGACGGCCGGGATGGAGAGCAGGGGCAGCACGCCGAACACGATCAGCCCGAGCACGAAGTTGATCCGCCACCACACGGACGCCCGGGCTGGTCTCGGTGGTACCGCGGTCGGGGCGGCACTGGAACCTGCGCGGGCTTCGTGCGTGGGGACAACGGCTCGGCCGTGGGTCGCTCTGAGGTTCATCGGGTGCACCTTCGTCAGGGGTTGCTCTCATCCCTGGAAGGTGCGTGAGGATGCCGGCGTGTGACGGGACGGGTGCGCCCAGCCTGCGCCGTCGACGCGGGTGACGAGCGAGGGGGCCGGGCCTCGTTGAGGTCCGGCCCCCTCGGGGTCACCGTGTTCTGCGGGAGTCTTGGACCAGCTGCCCGTGGGCTCGCTGGGTGGCGTCAGCCTTCGTTCGAGGCCAGCGGCGCGGGAGCGTCCTGGCGCGGCTGGGGGTGCTGGGCCTCGTGGGCGCAGGCGATGCAGACGCGCGCGGTCTCCGGTTGTCGCTCGAGTCGGTCGGCCACGTGGTGTGGGTCGGCGAAGGCGAGGTCCCAGCCCCCGGCGAGGTCGCGCCCGCACAGTGCCTGGGTGAACAGCCCGCCGCCGGTACGCAGGGGCTCACCCGGGGTGAGTGCGCGCAGGTGGTTGGGCGTCAGGGCGCCGGCGGTGGACGTCTCGCACCAGGCGAGTCGCTGGCGTGCGCCGCGGCGGCCGTGCTTCACGAGGTGGCCTGCTTCGCCAGGCGCGCCTCGTCTGCCTCGGCGGCCTCCTTGGTGAGGCGCTCGAGCGAGGCGTTGGCGACTCCCCACGCGACCGCGTGCTGCGCGTCCGCGGCGAGCGAGGAGTAGCGGCGCGAGCTGGGCAGGGTGGCCGGGTCGGCGTCGACGGCGGCCTGGTCGATCTTGTCGGCGATGGCGCGCAGGTAGGCCGCGGTGCGGCGCATGGACCGCTGGAGGTTGGCGGCCATGACCTGCTCGGCGTCGAGCGGGGTGTTCGTGGTCATGACGCTGCGCTCCAGGGGGTCTCGTCGGGCTGCTCGTTGGCGGGTTCGGGCTCAAGGTACTGCTGTTCGAACTGGGCGAAGGTCTGGCGACCGTGGTTGGCGAACCACTCGCGCAGCTCGGGCGAGGCGTAGGCGTCGACGCGTACGCGGGGCCCGTAGAAGAGGCTGAAGGGGTCGATGCGGGCCTCGCGCCCGCGCGCGTTGAGCAGGACGGTGTTGCAGTCGTTGACGGCGGCCGCGTACCGCGCTTCGAGGAGGTCCTGGAACTGCTCGCGCACCTGGCGGCGGTAGTCGAACGCGGCGCGGATGATCGCGCTCATGGTCGCACCAGCTGATGGGCGCCGGCCCGCGTCGTCGTCGAGCGGGTGGCTGGCCCGAACATCCGCGGGGCCGGGCCACCGGGGACCAACCCGATGGTGCTCCCGGCCCCGACGGATGACAGGCTGAGGGCGGGTACCACCCCGCTGGTCTCAGCCCGGGGAGTCGGACGAATCCGACCGTGCCCAGTGTACGGGCGGTGCCCCGCGCGAGCGGCATCGCAGCGGGTCATGCCCGGCTCCGGTGCTCGACGAATTCGCGGTCGGGGGCCTGGATCTGGTCGGCGAGCCAGGGGCGGCACGCCGGCCAGAAGAGGGCGAGGGTCTGCATCTCGAGGGAGGTCAGCGCCTCCCAGACCGTGTTGTCCGGTTCACCATCCGCGAGTACGAACACGCCAGAGCGCGGTGGGAGGTCCGCGGGGACCCGCACGGCAGCGGGAACGGTGACCACGACGATCGGGGCGCTGATCCAGTGCTCTCGCAGCTCGTCCGGTGCGACCCACGTCAGGCCGGGGACCTCGGGGTGCGCGCCGTCGAGCGCGACCCCGATGGCGTGCCCGTCGCGGCGCTGGGGCCGGGTCCAGGACCAGGGCGCGTCGGAGTACCCCTCGAGGCGGTGGGTGGCGGCGGTGACGATCGCGGCCAGGAGCGACCGTGCGGTGCTCTGCGGCCATGTGGGGCTGGCCGAGCACACCGCCTGCGCGGCGTGGGCCGCCTTGATGACCTCCACGGGCACGAGGTGCTCGACCGGGCGGTGCGTGTACGGCACCGGGTGGCCGCGGTCCACCAGGCGCGTGCGGCCCTGGTCGGACAGCCAGCGCACAGCTGCGCTGTTCTCGGCCTGCAGCAGCCGGCCCGCCTCGGTCGGCGATGCCGTGAGCGCGTGCTGCTCCACGGTCCCGCGCGCGAACGCGGCCGTCGTGCGTGACGCGAGCACGTGCCACGCGGCGGCCGCGGTGATGAGGAGGTCGATGTGGTCGTTGCTCAGAACAGGGGTCGGGCTGGTCGTCGCCATCGGGATCACTTCCGAAGGTCGCGGGCTGGTCGGGCCCTCGAGCGGGTGGTGGCTCCACCTTCACACCGCTTGCTGCGGACCGTCCACCCGCTGTGGGTCGTACCGGCGACATGTTGCTCGGCCGATGACGCTACTTTCGTTTCCCCAGTCCGGGGAGACCACCCCTCACAACACGAACCGAGGTGGGCTGCTGGATATTCGCTCGGTCTATGGGGCTGCTGCATGATTCCGTGACAGTTGGTTAGGCAGCTTGGTCGGCGGCCTGGCTCATGATGATCTCGAACTCGATCGGGGTCAATCGTGCGAGTCTGGCCTGGCGTCGGCGACGGTGGTAGGTCCGTTCGATCCAGGTCACGATCGCGATCCGCAACTCCTCTCGGCTGGTCCATCTCTGCCGGTCCAGGACGTTGCGCTGAAGCAGGCTGAAGAAGCTCTCCATGGCGGCGTTGTCACCGGCTGATCCGACCTGGCCCATGGATCCGCGCATCTGGTGGCGCCAGAGGGACTGCTGCAGCTTTCGGCTTCGAAACTGGCCGCCGCGGTCCGAGTGCAGGGTGCAGCCGGCCACGCGCACCCCGCGCCGCGAGACCGCCGATTCCAGGGCGTCGACGGCCAGCTGGGACGTCATGCGGTCGGCGATGGAGTACCCCACGATCCGGTTCGACCACACGTCCTTGACCGCACACAGGTAGACCTTGCCTTCGCCGGTGGGATGCTCGGTGATGTCCGTCAACCACAACCGGTTCGGGCCAGGCGCCGTGAATTCGCGACGCACCAGGTCATCGTGCGCGGGCGCGCCGGGCCGCCCATTCTTCCCGCGGCGCTTCTTGCCGAACACGCACCACCACTGGTTCGCCGAGCAGATCTTCCACACCGTGCGCTCACTGACCTCGTGCCCGGCCGCGTTCACCTCGTCGAACAGCAGCCGGTAGCCGAACTCGGGGTCCTCACGGTGGGCATCGAAGACCGCGTTCGCGAGATACGCCTCCTCGAGCTCGCCGCCGGTGACCGGCTGGGCGAGCCAGGCGTAGTAGTGCTGGCGGTGGAGCTTGAGCACCCGGCACGCCACCGCGACCGGCACCCTGATCGGGGCACCGGCCGCGGCGAGCTCTCTCACGAGCGGGTAGAGCCTTTTCCCGGCAGCTGAGCCTGGGACAGGTACGCCGCCGCCCGCCGCAGGACCTCGTTCTCCTGCTCCAGCAACCGAATCCGACGTCGAGCCTCACGCAACTCCCGTGCGTGCTCCGAGGTGACGCCGGGCTTCACGCCGTCCTCGACATCGGCGGCACGCAACCACTTCGTGATCGTCATCTCATGGACCCCGAAGTCCTGGGCGATCTGTGCCAGCGTCACACCGGGACCACGGTTCCGGGCGACCCGCACGACGTCCTCACGAAACTCACGGGGATAGGGCCTGGGCACAGCAACATCCTTCCAGCCTGCTCGGCGAGCAAGCGATCTGAGATGTCACAGATCCGTGCAGCAGCCCCTATGTCCGCCGCGGCGCGGCCAGTAGCGTGCCGAGCGCGCTGGTCTTGTATCCGTGCACGACGGGCTTCCTTCTCAGGGTCAACCAGCCAATCTCGACCCTTGTACTTCCCCTTCTTGCTGTACTTGAGCTTGCACGCTACGCACAGCGACCGGAACTCAGCGCGTCCGACTTCGATCGCGCGTTCGTCGTCGAACCGCTCACCGTCAGCTGGAGGCGCCCCACACAAAGCGAGGCCACCCGTGTCAAGCTCGTGAAGTCGGTGCCCCTCTCGGAACCACGTCCGCTCCTCCATGGCGTTTCAGATTACGCCGGGCCATGCTCTCTTGCCGGTCCCTCTTCGGATAGTTCACCCGCGCGATCGCCAGGCCGGTCCGTCCTGCCTGGTTGGATCACGACATGAAGATCGCGCGCCCGCTTGTCGCCTTGACCCTTCTCGCTGTGCTCTCGGCCTGCGGGTCGTCCTCGGAGCAGGCTGCGTCGACGACGCCGAGCGAGGCCGCCACGACGCAGGCGGCGCCCCAGACGACGCCGAGCCCGACGCCCATCACACCCGCCAAGGCCGGCGCTGGCGATCCTCTGACGTTCCTGTACAGCTGCGGCGACTTGCTCACGACCGACGTGGTCGAGGCCCAGGCCAAGGGCGGGTGCCGCGAGGCCGAGGCCTGGGGCGGGACGATCAGCGCGGAGCAGCAGGCGATCCTGGACTTCTTGGGCCCCGCCGGTCTGCTCGAGGACGAGGAGCGCCTGGTCTCGCTGTACTCGCACTGCGCGTACGAGGACTTCGAGAACGGCTACTACGGCCCGAAGATGGACCACGCGGCATCGAACTGGGAGGCCGCGAAGGCTCTCACGATGGCGTGCACCGAGCACCCGATGATCGCCGAGCTCACCGCTGAGGTCGACCGTGTCGCCGAACTCCCGCACATCAAGAACGAGCGCGAGGACAAGGTGCGCAAGGAGAACGGTCAGCTCATCGAGGCCGGGTCGTACCTGGTGGGCACCGAGATCCCCGCGGGCGTGTGGCAGACCGTCTCGGACAAGGTCTCCGACTGCTACTGGGAGATCAGCGACGCGCAGGGCAACACCATCGACAACAATTTCATCAGCGTCTCCCCGCAGCTCGAGGTGACCGTTCCCGAGAGCGCCGCTGGGTTCACCACAAGCGGGTGCGGCAAGTGGCGTTGGCTGCGCTGAGACAGACCGACTCGCGGAGGCATGCGCTGACACTCGGCGCGGTCTTGCTCACGGTCGGCGTCACCCCATCGATGATCGCCGCCGCAGTAATCAGAGCCACCGCCCGTCGAGCGAAGAGGGGACCGGGCCGAGGAGGCGCAGGACGTCGATCGTCTCGATCATCTCCTCACCGTCGCCGGCAGCAGCACGCACCTGTTCGACCGCCGTGGTGATGATCGGGTCGATCGCAGTGAGCCTGGAGGACGGCTCGCGCTTGATCCGGCGCGCGATAGCCAGGTCCACCGCCGCGGCCAGGCGCGCGGTCGCCGCGAGGCTCGACTCGATCATCGCGGCCAAGGCGCGCAGCTGGCCCAGCCGGACGTCGGCGCCGCCGAGTGCGCCCTGCGCGATCACCAACTCGACCGCCAGGGTGTGCAATCGCGCTTGGACAGCGGACCCGTTGCGCGACTCGACCCCGACCTGCAGCGCGGTGATCACCACCTGGAGATCGCCCACCGCACCCACGAGCTCGTGCTGGGCAACCTCGATGCCCTGCCGGGTGAGGGTGAGCTCGTCGCGGAGCTCGACGAGGTGCTGCAGGTCGGCGCCGATCTCGTGCCCACGCCGCGCGAGGTTCTGGGCGCGGCGCCCGCGGCGTAGTGGACTGCGCCGACCAGCGAGCAGGCGCACGGTCGCGCTGGTGCGGTGACTCACCATTCGAAAGCTCGACTCGGTGGCGTACTGCGGCGACCAGGCGCGACCCATCGCCGTGTGGAGCGCCTTGATCGCGCGCGCCACGGCGGCGATCTCGCGCGCGCCGACAAGCCAGATGAGGTCGGTGCTGGTGGAGTCGGCCAGCGCGGCCTGGACGAGACGCGTCGACGAGGAGGCGTCCTCGTCGACGACGCTTGCCCCTGCCCGCGGCTGCGGCTCGCGTCCGTGGTCACGCTCGAAGCTCATGGGTTCTCCCGAAGAGTCGCGGGCTGGTCAGGCCCAGGTGGTGGTGGGGTCCAAGTTGGCACCGCTCGCCGCGATGCGTCTACTCGGTGTGGGTTGTCCCGAGCGTCAGCTCGCCAGCGACCTGGGCGGGTGCCCCGGCACCCACGCCGGCGGCGTCGCCTTCCCGTCCTCCCACGCCTGGCCGGCCGCGATCCCCGTGTACCGGTCCAGGCGCGCCCAGGTCTCGCAGGCCTGGACCATGGGGCACTCCGAGCAGAGCTTGAGGAGCGGTTTGGCCGCGCGCAGCGCCGCGGTCTGCGTCCTCGCCGCCGCGTGCTTGGCCTCCTGCTTGGTCCACAGCTCAGCCTCGTCCTTGCACTCGGCGGCGCGCAGCTCGCGCGCCGCCGCCCGCGCAAGAAGCACCGTGCTGCGGCTCATGCCAGGTGCTCGCGACGACGGAGGCGAGAGATCGCGCGGACCGCAGCGCTGACGCTCAGCACGACGACGCCGAGCAGGACCCCGCCGGCGATCGCGATCCGCGGCAGGTCGAGTCCAGCGCCGTCGCTCGCTGGGAGCACGAGCAGCGGCTCGGCACTCGCGGCGACCAGGATGTTGTGCTCGATGAGCCACGTGACGCCCTTGAGCCACAGGAAGCCAGCGGATCCGGCGATGGCGCCGAGGGCGACGAGCGCGGCGTTGATGACGATGAGCTCGTCTTCTGGGGTGTCGGCGAAGCCGTTGCCGTGCGTGTTGCTCATGAGGCCTCCTCGGGTCGGCGGACGGAGATGTAGGAGTCGGAGGACACCGAGAGCGATCCGCGCTCGTCGGCATCGCTGCGCCAGGACAGGGCGACCAGGCCGGGTTCGAGGACGTCGTCCTCGGGGTCTTCCTCGACCACGACCCACTCGCCGGGTGCGTCGTCGACCTGGATGAGGTCGCCGATGGACACGTCGTGGGGGCGCATCTGCAGGGGTGCGGTGTAGCCGGTGTAGTCGTCGAGGTCGACGATGACGGCGTAGTCGTCGACGTAGCTCTCCTCGGTGGGGCCGGAGCTGAGGAGGCGGGGCGCGGGCGGGGTGCCGAATGCGCGCGTGCGTCCGTCCGGGCGCAGCCCGAGCACGGCCATCGTCGAGGAGGCCTCGCGGGCGTCGTCGGCCGACCGGCGTCGGGCGCCCTGGACGACCGGGTCGAGGTCAGGCCGGTGCTCAGCGCGGACCCACTCGGTCATGGCGTAGTCCCAGAAGCCGAGCTCTTGCCCCTCGTCCTTCTGCGCGGGCGGCAGGACCAGGAGGCGGGGGTGGCGGGCGCGGGTGGGACGCAGGCGCTCGCGCAGGCGGCCCTCGTCGCTGTCCTCCGGTGCGGTCATGGAGGGGAACCGGTAGCACTGGACCTCGACCGGGAGGCCGTCGGCGTTCGTCGTCATGGCGCGCTGGCGTGCGCCGCGCGGGATGGTCGTGCCGACCGAGGGGTTCTGCCACATCATCATGGCGCCCTGCGGGTCCAGTCGTCCGACGGAGATGCGCTGGCCGAAGTTGGACCGCGCCTCGCCGCCGTCCTTGCTCCCGAACAGGGAGACGTCGGGGCGCTGCATGGTCTGGATGATGTGGATCCGGGCCGTGCGCGCCTTGCGGGCGAGGGAGGAGTGTTCGCGCAGTGTGGGCGGCTGGGTGGGGTCGCCCTTCTGCTTCACGGTCCCGTACCAGCTGAGGAGCTCGGCGACGAACTCGGTGAACTCGTCCAGGATCACGACGAGGGGTTCGAAGTCCTCGACCCGCACGCCCTCCTCTTCCATGAGGCGGTAGCGCTCTTCCTGGAGTCGCCAGACCCGGTGGATCATCGCGACCTGCTGCGCGACGGTGGTCGCGACGATCTGCACGTTGGGCCAGGTGCGGTGGTGGAGGAACTCGACGCGCTTGCCGTCCAGGACCCACACGGGCCAGCCAAACTGGGTGATCTTGCCCAGGATCGCGTGGCCGGTGGAGGTCTTGCCGGTGCCGGTGCCTCCGGTCATGAGGACCTGGGGGATCCGCGCGGGCTCCCAGAAGATCTCTTCGCCGTCCTCGTCGACGCCGAGGGGGATGCGCACCTGCTCGTAGTTGGACAGGAGGTCGTCGACGTCGTCGGGCATCTCGGTGGGGAGCCAGATGCTCGTGGGGAGCGTGGGGCGCTGCTCGAAGCAGACCGTGTCACCCTCGAGGTCCCACTTCGCGCGCCACCGGCCCGGGAGCATCGTCGACATGGTCCGCTCCACCCGGGCACGGGCGCCGGCGGCGGTCATCTTCTCGGCGGCCTCGTGGCGGATCGTGATCGACAGCAGCTCCTCCGCGTCGTCGAGCTCGGCCCCGAGCAGGGCGACCGAGGGGTCGATGAGCTTGGTGAGCGCGCGCTCGGCGCGCGTCTGGGCGTAGGGGACCTCGATATCGTTCACGACCGTGGTGTCGAGCCCGACCCAGACGACGCAGTGCAGACGGTCGTGCTCGACGACCTTGTACGGCACGAGGAGCCGGCGCTGCAGCACCTCGGCAAGGGCGGCCGCCCACTCGGGCGACTGGTCCTGCACCGTGGGCGAGTAACGGAGGCGGATGCGCTGGGGCACCCCGGGCCACCCCCGGGTCCAGTGGGAGAACTTCACGACGGCCCGGTCCAGCGCCGGGACGCGCAGCACGGAGCCCATGCCGTCGGCGGCCAGCGCCTCGAGCACACGGTCCTCGAGGTCGCGGCGCTCCTTGGCCCGATGGCCGGAGGCCGCCACGGCTACTCCCCCGCCGACGCCTGCGATCAGGGCCGCCGGGGCCAGTCCGGGGTACCCGAGCAGCGGCGCCGCGCCGAAGCCTGCGATGCCCGCGGCCGAGAGCAGGAAGCCGTCGCGCACGTGGGTGTAGGTCCGGGGTCGGACGCGGGCGGCCGGCCGAGGCAGTTCTGGTGCGACAGCTCGTCCAGGTGCTGGTCGGCGGGGTGCCGTTCGGGCCATCTGCTGCTCCTCTTCCGCTGGGGTTCTTCACCATGGGAAGGTGTGCGCGGAGGGTCTGTGTGACAGCCGGAGGCGTAGTGGTGTGCGTGTGGTGGGAGCCCGTTCACGGATGTCGACATGCAGCGCAGATTGCACGGACACGCCGCCCTGTTTTGCACGACCCCGGGCGTGTTGCAGGTCGTGCGCAAACTAGGTCGCATCATGCCTGCCCAGCGGGCTGTCAGCGTCGACGACGGATCCTGCGGAAACAAGCCACCCAGTCACCGATCGGCCAACCTGCCCGGTCTTTACTCCTCGGTATTGACCCAGGATCTGAGTGTTTGGGAGCACGGAAATCATCGAGCGAGGCGCCGTCGAGCGGTGGCCCTAGAAGTGCCTCCGCACTGTGCAGCTCTCGACATTCCTTGGACGCGCGTGCAGAGGTATGGCCTTTCACAATCCGTCCGACGCCGAAGACACTGCCGCTGTCGGAGTGCGGCCCGAAGGTCGTGCCTTCCCGACCGCGGCAGCGCCGTCGACTCACCTCGGGCTAGACGTCGCCGACCCTGAGAACGCGAACGGCCCCTGCTGGCACGTCGATCGCTCCGTGCAGTTCCTCCATCGTGACCACGTCGCGTGCGCCCGCAGGAAGGCTCTCTAGCTTCGCATCACTCGGGGCATGGTTGATCGCGAACACGTACTCGGTCGCTCCCCTCCGTCGTCGCACGACCTCAAAGTCGGTCGGCAGGTCGGATGCGGTGATGCCCGCGTCGGCGTAGATCCGGTTGAACACGGTGGCCAGCGCTTCGGCGTCCAGACGAGTGGACAGGTACCACGCGGTGCCGGCACCGCGGCGGTTGCGGGTGATGGCCGGTGCGCCGTCGGCGGGGCCGCCCTGGTATCGGCCGACGACGTCCGCCGTTTCGACCACGAGGTCGTCTGCCCACACGTCAGCCGGCACGACGTCCGGGTCCAAGGCTCCCTCAGTCGCCTCCGGTGACATGAAGCGGACCTTGAGGGTCTCGCCTGCGCGCAGCGGCAGGAACTCCTCGACGCTCACACCGAGGACGGCGCGCAGCGGGCCGAGGAACCCTCCCTGGTGGACGGCGTCGTTCTCGTCGACGATGCCGGAGAAGTACGAAACCAGCAGCGTTCCCCCGGCGTCGACGAACCCGGTCAGATTGGCCGCGGCCTTCGCGGTGAGCAGGTACGACGCAGGGGCGAGAACGAGCTTGTAGCCGGAAAGGTCCTGCTCAGGGTGGGCGAAGTCGACCGTGATGCCGTCGCGCCACAACCGGTCGTAGAACGCCTCGACCCGCTCACGGTGGTCGAGGTCGACGCTCGGTCGCCACTCGAGGTCCTGTGCCCAGAACGACTCCTGGTCCCACAGGATGGCGACGTCGGCATGCACCCGCGAGCCACGGACCTCACCCAGAGACGCGAGGGTGCGACCGAGCTCGACAACCTCACGCCACACCCGCGTGCTCGTGCCGGAGTGCGGGAGCATCGCGGAGTGGAACTTCTCCGCACCCGATCGCGAGGCTCGCCATTGGAAGAACATGATGGCGTCGGCACCGCGGGCGGTATGCGTGAGGGCGTTGCGGGCCATCTCCCCCGGCCGCTTGGCGACGTTGCGCTCCTGCCAGTTGACCGCGGAGGTGGAGTGCTCAAGCAGCATCCACGGCTTGCCGCCCGCCACGGACCGGGTGAGGTCGGCCGCCAGCGCGAGCCCCACGTGGTTCCGCGGGTCGGCCGCGGTCAGGTAGTGGTCGTTGGAGACGATGTCGACCTCGCGTGCCCAGGCCCACAGGTCGGTCGCGGGGCACGAGGCGGCCATGAAGTTGGTCGTGACCGGGCGGTCCGAGTGGGCCCGGATCGCTTCTCGCTCGGCGACGAAGCACGCGAGGAGGGCATCGTTGGTGAACCGGGCGAAGTCCAGGCGCTGGGCGGGGTTCGCGACCGTGGGGGTCGCGGCGGGGACGCCGACGTGTGCCCATTCCCCGTAGACCTGCCCCCAGAATCGGGTTCCCCAGGCGGCGTTGAGCGCCTCGAGCGTGCCGTACCGGCGGCGCAGCCACAGCCGGAACGCCGTCTGGGACGCGACGGAGTAGTCCTCGGACACCGGTGCGCCGTACTCGTTGTGCACGTGCCAAAGGACCACCGCGGGGTGCTTGCCGTACCGCGTGGCGAGCTCGGTGGTGATGCGCTCCGCCGCCGCCCGGTACGCGGGGTGGCTGGGCGAGGCCATCCCACGGGATCCAAAGCCCAGGACGGTCCCCTCGCGCGTGACCACTCGAGCATCGGGGTGGGCGTGGAAGAACCACGCCGGGGGCGATGCGGTCGGCGTCCCGAGGTCGACCTTGATGCCGTTGGCTTGCAGTAGGTCGATGACCCGGTCCAGCCACGCGAAGTCGAACTCACCCTGCCGCGGCTCGAGGAGCGCCCAGCTGAAGATCCCCACGCTGACGAGGTTGACCCCGGCTTCGCGCATCAGGGCGACATCCTCGGCCCACACCTCCTCAGGCCACTGCTCGGGGTTGTAATCACCCCCGTAGACCAGGCCCTCCATGCCGGACAACCAGCCGTCGAAGGTCGGTCCCACCGGACGCACGACGGGCGCGGGGGGTGTGGTCGAAGACATCTGCGGCTCCTCTTGGTGTGCACGATCACAGGTCTGTCGCGGCGTTTCGATCACATAACACCACGGCTGCCCGTGTTGACAAGCATTGGTGGACTCATCGTACTGTGACCGTGCACAGAATCGTGCACAGCCGCTCAGTGAGCGGTTCGGGGGTCGCCGTGACGCAGCGGGGACCAGGACGAGGAGGTCACATGCGCCTGACGACAGGCACCCGGATCGCGGCGTTCGCCGCCACGACCGTCATGCTCGTCGCGGCTTGCTCGGGGGGCAGCAACGGCGGCGGCGGCAGTGCTGAGGACCCGGTCGAGCTCACGTTCTGGACGTGGGCGCCGAACATGGACAAGGTCGTCGAGATCTGGAACGAAGACCATCCCGAGATCCAGGTCACGGTGAACAAGCAGGACGGCGGCGACCCGGCGGTCACCAAGCTGCTGACGGCGATCAAGGCGGGCTCCGGCGCGCCGGACGTGATGCAGGCCGAGTACCAGAAGCTGCCGACCCTCGTGTCGGCCGACGCGCTCGCCGACATTTCAGGCATGGTCTCCGACGACCTGGCCGGGGAGTTCCCGGACAGTGTGTGGAACTCGGTGACGCTGGGTTCGGACGCGGTGTACGCGGTTCCGCAGGACTCCGGTCCGATGCAGTTCTACTACCGTGCGGACGTGTTCGAGGAGCTCGGCCTGGCGGTGCCCACGACGTGGGAGGAGTACGCCGACGCGGCGCGCGCGATCCACGCGGCGGATCCGTCGAGGTACCTCGGGACGTTCTCGGCCAACGACGCGGGCTGGTTCACCGGACTTGCGCAGCAGGCCGGTGCGTCCTGGTGGGCCGTGGACGGTGACGCGTGGTCGGTCGACATCGACGCCGAGCCCACGCAGAAGGTCGCCGAGTACTGGGGTGGTCTGGTCGAGGAGGGCGTCATCAACAACAAGCCGATGTACACCCCGGAGTGGAACGCGGCCCTGAACGACGGCTCCGAGGTCGGCTGGCTGACCGCGGTCTGGGCCCCAGGTGTGCTGGCGGGCAACGCCGCCGACACCGAGGGCCTGTGGAAGATGGCCCCGATGCCGCAGTGGGACCCCGCCGACCCGGCGACCGGTAACTGGGGCGGGTCGGCCACGGCCGTGGTGAGCCAGTCCGAGCACCAGGAAGCCGCCGCGCAGTTCGTCGAGTGGCTCAACTCCGACCAGGCTGCCGTGGACGCGCTCGTGGAGCAGGCGGGCATCTACCCGGCCAACATCCCCGCGCAGGAGCAGGCGCTGTCCGAGCCGCCGGCGTTCTTCGCGAACCAGCCTGACTTTTACGAGATCGCCGGCCAGACCGCGCAGACGGCGAGCCCGTTCACCTACGGGCCCAACGTGAACGTGGCGTTCTCCGCCTACAACGACGAGTTCGGCAAGGCCACGGAGTCGCGCTCTACCCAGGCGTTCGTCGACGCGGTGACGGCCATGCAGAAGGTCACCCTCGACGACCTGAAGAACCAGGGCTTCACGGTCAACGAGTGACCTGTCCCGCCCGGGGTGGCTGAACCTCGGGCGGGGGCCCGCATGCTGCGCGGACGGGTCGCTTCCCTCGCGACCCGTCCGTGCCCCGGATTGGAGAACCCGTGACCACCCACGTCAGCGACGACACGCGCTCGTCCGCGCCGAACATCTCGTCCACGGCGACACGTCGTCGTGACCGGGGACGCGCCGGACGGCGACGTGCACCCTGGCTCTTCCTCGCGCCCGCCATCGTGCTGTTCGCGCTCTTTCTCGCCGCACCCATCCTGTACGCGGTCTACCTGAGCTTCCGCACCGAGAAGGTCAGCGGACTCGGCCTGGGGTCGGGCAGCCGGACCGAGGTCTGGAACGGGCTGACGAACTACGCAAACGCGCTCGCCGACCCCGAGTTCCTCGCCTCGGTCGGCCGCGTCGCGATCTACGGCTTGATCGTCGTGCCCACCATGCTCGGTCTGGCTCTGCTGTTCGCCCTGCTGCTCGACGCCCGTCGGGCCCGCGCACGAGGGTTCTCCCGGGTCTCGATCTTCTTGCCCTACGCCGTGCCGGCCGTCATCTCCTCACTGCTGTGGGGATTTCTCTATCTGCCGGGCGTCTCGCCGTTCTACTACGTCTTCGACCAGCTCGGCTGGGACGTGCCCTCCATGTTCTCCTCCAACCTGGTGATGTTCGCCGTGGCGAACATCGCCGTGTGGGGCGGGGTCGGATTCAACATGGTGGTCATCTACACCTCGCTCAAGGCCATCCCGTCCGAGCTGTACGAGGCGGCCGAGCTCGACGGCGCGTCCCAGATCGGTGTGGCGTGGCGGATCAAGATCCCGATCGTCGTGCCTTCGATCATCATGACCTTCGTCTTCTCGATGATCGCCACCCTGCAGGTGTTCGCCGAGCCCACGACGCTGCGTCCCTTGAGCAACACCATCTCCTCCACGTGGACGCCGCTGATGAAGGTCTATCGCGACGCGTTTACTCGCGGGGACCTGTATTCGGCGGCCGCGACCTCGGTCATCATCGCCCTCGCCACGTTCGTGCTCTCGTTCGGCTTCCTGCGCCTGGTGCAGAGCCGCGCCTTCGGTCAGGAGAAGTGACCATGACCTCTCTCACCACCACCGCCAGCGCCGAAGCCGTCACCCTGCCCGGGCGACCCCAGCGAACGGGCCGCTCCACGCGCGGCGTGGGCGAACGACCCAGCGGCGTGGCCACGATCATCCTCATCCTTGGAGCGCTGTACTGCCTGCTCCCCGTGGTGTGGGTCGTGATCGCCTCGACCAAGTCGGGCTCGGAGCTGTTCTCCACCTTCACCTTCGCCCCCTCCACCCACCTGGTCGACAACGTGACCGACCTCGCGGCCTACCGCGGCGGGCTGTTCTGGCGATGGATGGCCAACACCGCCCTGTATGCAGGCGTCGGCGCCCTGCTGTCGACCGTCGTGTCCGCGATGGCCGGCTACGGCCTGGCCAAGTACCGCTTCCCGGGCAAGACCGCGGTGTTCAACGTGCTGCTCGCCGGCGTCCTTGTCCCCGCGGTCGTCCTGGCCATCCCGCAGTACCTGCTGCTGGCCCAGGTCGGACTGACCAACACCTACTGGGCGGTCCTGCTGCCCAGCATCATCAGCCCTTACGGCATCTACCTCGCCCGGATCTACGCCGCAGCCGCCGTGCCCGACGAGGTCGTCGAGGCCGCACGCACCGACGGAGCGAGCGAGGGACGCACCTTCGCCCAGGTCGCCGTGCCCATGATGGCCCCCGGCCTGGTCACCGTCTTCCTGTTCCAGTTCGTCGCGATCTGGAACAACTTCATGCTGCCCTACATCATGCTCGGCGACGACAAGCTGTTCCCCCTGACCGTCGGCCTCTCCGGCCTGCTCAACCAGGGCGCGACGCAGCCCGCCCTCTACACGCTCGTCATCACCGGCGCACTGCTGTCGATCATCCCGCTCGTCGCACTTTTCCTCGTCCTGCAGCGCTACTGGCAGGTCGACCTCGCGGCAGGAGCGGTCAAGTCATGACCGGCTCCGTAAACTCGCCCACTATGACCACCGGCCCGGGCGCGGAGCCCGACAACACGAGTCACACGGTCTCCGCGCGTACCACGACGCGGACCAAGAACGGCTCGGCGCGGCGCCCCACCATCCGCGACGTCGCGGCCGCCGCCGGCGTCTCCCGCGGCACCGTCTCACGCGTGATCAACGGCGGCCACTGGGTCTCCCCCGACGCGCTGGCCGCCGTGCAGGAAGCGATCCGCACCACCGGGTACCAGGCCAACCAGCACGCCCGGTCCCTGGTCACCGGGAGGTCGAACTCCATCGCCTTCCTGCTCACCGAACCCCAGCACCTGCTGTTCGAGGACCCCAACTTCTCCGTGCTGCTGCGCGGGGCCGCCGAAGCCCTGGCCCGACGCGAGATGCCGCTGCTGCTCATGGTCGCCGGCACCAAGGAGGAACGCCGCCGTATCGCCGGCTACGTCGCCGCCGGCCACGTCGACGGCGTCCTGCTCATCAGCTCCCACCAAGGCAACCCGATGCTCGCCGAGCTGCTCAAACACAAGGTCCCCACCGTCGCGTGCGGCGTCCCCCTCGGCTACGAAGGCAAGGTCGGCTACGTCGCGGCCGACGACCGCACCGGCGCCTCGACCATGACCCGCCACCTGATCGACACCGGCCGCGAACGCGTCGCCACGATCACCGGGCCGATGGACACCCCCGGCGGAACGTTGCGCCTGGACGGCTACCGCGACGCGCTCGGCGACCGGTATGACCAGACGCTCGTCGCCCACGGGGACTACTCCCGCGAGAGCGGACGCCTGGCCATGCTCGAGCTGCTCGAGCGCCGCCCCGACGTCGACGCCGTCTTCGTCGCCTCCGACCTGATGGCCGCCGGCGCGCTCGTCGCGCTGCAGTCCAGTGGTCGCCGCGTCCCCGAGGACGTCGCCGTCGGCGGCTTCGACGACTCCGGGGTCGCAGCCGCCCTGCACCCCCCGTTGACCACGATGCGCCAACCGTTCGAACGCATCAGCGCGGAGATGGTCCGCCTCTTGCTCGAGGTCATCGACGGCCAGGCGCCCGCCGCCGTCACCCTGCCCACCTCCCTCGTCCGGCGCACGTCCGCCTGAGTACAGCCGCACCGCGTCGGCACCGCGGCCACCCGCCGCAACCTGTGACCGAGAACACCATCCCGTTCTCGGATGCGTCACCACCCTTAGTGAAGGCTTCTCAGAAGCCGATCCGACCTCGCGTTCACCTGGGACCGTGCACAGCCTGTGGTCCAACCCGGCTCGTTCAGGGGCTTGAGCCAGCCACGGTGATATGACCCGGTCTTCGATCAACGCCGATCCGAGAGGACATCCGTTCCGATGGCACGACTCCATGCACACCGATCAGGGCCGGCGCTGGGCGCCGTCGTGGCCCTGGTCGCCACCACAGCCCTGGCCGCGCTCCCCGCATCCGGTGCCGAGACCGAAGCCGACACCGAACCGGTCGAGGCCGGGATCGTGGTCGACAGGGTCGAGGGCATGCCCGACGACTTCGCCTCCGGCGTCGACGTCTCCACCGTCCTGTCCCTCGAGGAGAGCGGCGTGGTCTTCCGCGACGAGAGTGGCGAGCCTGCCGACCTCTTCACGGTGCTCGCCGACGCAGGGGTGAACTCGGTGCGTATCCGCGTCTGGAACGACCCCTACGACGGCGAGGGCCGCGGCTACGGCGGCGGCAACCTCGACACCGCCCGAGCCGTGCAGATCGGCGAGCGCGCGACCGCGGCGGGCATGTCCGTCCTGGTCGACTTCCACTACTCCGACTTCTGGGCCGACCCGGCCAAGTACACCGTCCCCAAGGCCTGGAAGAACCTGACGGCCGCCCAGCGGGCCGACGCCGCCGGCGAGTTCACCACCGCCGCCCTGAACGAGTTCAAGGCTGCCGGCGTCGACGTCACCATGGTCCAGGTTGGCAACGAGACGAACTCCGGTGTCGCGGGCCTGACGTCCTGGCCCGAGCGCGCCGCCCTCTTCAGCGCCGGGAGCGCCGCGGTGCGCGAGGTGTTCCCCGCAGCGCTGGTCGCCGTCCACTACACCAACCCCGAGCGCGCCGGCTTCTACGCCGACGTGGCCGCGAAGCTCGCCGAGTACGGAGTCGACTACGACGTCTTCGCCAGCTCCTACTACCCGTTCTGGCACGGCAGCCTGGACAACCTGACCTCTGTCCTGACCCAGGTCGCCCAGACCTACGACAAGAAGGTCATGGTCGCCGAGACCTCATGGGTGAACACGCTCGAGGAGGGCGACGGGCAGCGCAACGTCATCTACACCCAGCCCACCCAGTACCCCGTGAGCGT
This sequence comes from Cellulosimicrobium protaetiae, assembly GCF_009708005.2. Lineage (NCBI taxonomy): Bacteria > Bacillati > Actinomycetota > Actinomycetes > Micrococcales > Promicromonosporaceae > Cellulosimicrobium > Cellulosimicrobium protaetiae. Next base: position 53,243 of record NZ_CP052758.1, read on the forward strand.
GCAGGGCCAGGCCACCGCCATCCGTGACGTCATCCAGGCCGTCGTGGACGTGCCCGACGGCGCCGGCATCGGGGTCTACTACTGGGAGCCCGCGTGGCTCCCGGTCGGGCCCCCGGACCAGATCGAAGCCAACCGGCAGCTGTGGCAGCAGTTCGGCTCCGGCTGGGCCTCGAGCTACGCCGCCGACTACGACCCGACCGGAGACACCGCCGAGAACTGGGGCGGATCCGGCTGGGAGAACCAGGCACTGTTCGACTACCAGGGACACCCGTTGGAGTCACTGAACGTCTTCACCTACGCCCGCACCGGCACGACCGCACCTCGCGAGGTCGCCTCGATCCAGCAGCCGTCGATCACTATCGCCGACGGAGAGCCCGTGACCCTTCCGGCCACCGTCACCGTCACCTACAACGACGGCGAGCAGGAGCCGCTCGAGGTGACCTGGAGCGGCGCGCAGGACTGGATCCGTGGAGCAGGTACCTACACGATCTCCGGCACCACGAGCGCCGGGAGCACCACCGCGACCGTCACCGTGCAGGCGCCCAACTACGTCACCAACCCCGGCTTCGAGGCCGGCACGGCCCCGTGGAGCATCGCCGGGACCGGCGCAGCCATCACCGGCGACGACCCGTTTGCCGGCAGCAAGGCCCTGCACTTCTGGTCCGCCGCCCCCTACACCTTCACCGCCACCCAGCAGCTCACCGGCCTGCCCGCCGGTGACTACCTCCTGAGCGCACAGGCGCAGGGCGACGCCCTGGGCGGCGAGCTCACCCTCACCGGCACCGGGACTAGCGAGAGCTCCGAGCCGTTCGACCTCACCGGGTGGCACAACTGGTCCGCACCTCAGGTGCCCGTGACGGTGTCCGATGACGGCACGGCCACCGTGCGGATCAGCGCCAACCTCCCCGCAGGCGCGTGGGGCACCCTCGACGAGGTTTCGCTGACCAAGGCGTCGGGCACGACCGCCGACACGACCGCCCTGCAGGCAGCTCTTGGGCAGGTAGAGGAGGTCGAGCGCGCGCTGTACACCCCCGCCTCGCTCGCCGGCCTCGACCATGCCGCCGAGGTCGCCCGCGTGGTCCTCGCCGCCGCGGCTGCCGTTCAGGGCGACGTCGACCAGGCCACGATCCTGGTCGTCGACGCCCTGGAGGAACTGCGGCAGAACGGCGGTCCGCCGATCGAGACCACGGCCGAGGTCCGCTGCCTGGCCGGCAAGTCCTTCGTCGCGGTTCGGGCGACGAACGTGGGCGCGGAGCCGATCGACGTCACCATCACGACGCCGTACGGCTCCAGGAAGTTCGAGCAGATCGATCCTCGCGGGAACGCCTACCAGTCCTTCGCCTCGAGAGCCGCTTTCATCCCGGCGGGCACTGTGGAGATCCTCGCCACGGCACGCGAGTTCCGGACCACCCGGACGGTGGCGGACTACGACGCTCGCGCCTGCGGCTAGGGCCGCAGCTCGAGCGTGCGATACGGCCGGTGGCCCCCGCAGACCGAGGTCTACGGGGGCCACCGTCGTAGTCACCGAGCACCGAGCACCGAGATCGTCGAGAGGAAGAGCGGACGTCCTCAGACGCGGGCGTCAACGCTGCGACCGAGCAATCAGGAAGTGCCCTGCGTCCTACTCAGCCTCCGATCGTCCTGGTCAGCTTCCGGTGTGGGGCACGAGCTTCCACTCCTGTGACGAGGGGTCGCTCGCCGCGTTGCTCTGGATGGTGAGTGGTGCACCTGCCGTCGCGGCCGTGACGTAGAGGCCAGGACCACGCACTGATTCCACTCGGACGTAGCCGTCCCGGGCAGGGACGAGCTTCCACCGCTTGTCGGTCGCGCCCTCGTCGACCCACTGGGCGAGGCGGTTGCCGGCTTGGGCGCTGCCGGTCCAGATCCCGATGGCGCGTCCACCGGCCTTGTTCAGGAAGGTCACTGCTCCGTCGGCGGCTGGCACGGCGTGCCACAGCTGGGTGTCAGGTGCCGTCGTCGCGCCAGCCGCTTCGAGGACGACGTCGGGCTGGTTGCCGGTGAGGGAGGCGTCCTGCTTCTTACCGCCGGTACCTGCGACCTGGCCCGTCTTGCGGTTCACGAGGGAGTAGTACGTCCCTTGGGAGTTGCCGATGTCGACCTGGGCGAACGTGATCGGGGCGTTCCCCCAGGTGCCACGCAGGATCAGCAGCCGCCCGGTCTGCGGCACGTACTGCAGGTTGCGGCTGTACCCGCCGGCGATCGGCGTCTGGTAGTACAGCCACTCACCGTCGCTGCGCCCCGACTCGTTGATCCAGACGCCACCACCGGTGGACCCGCTGTTGAAGACCAGGCTCCACTTCGTCGGGTCGGTCGGGTGAGGGACCTTGATGATGACCGGGCTGCCACCGGTGCGGTGGAAGCCGGGAGCGCTGTTCGGCTTGTCCCAGAATCGCAGCGGGTTGTCGCTCACTCGCCATACGCCGAATTCTGCGGTGAGGATCCACTTGCCGTCCGTGGTCGGGACGACGTTGGTCATGCCAGGGCGGTCGAGGTAGCCGACGCCCTGGACGAACCGGCCGCTGGCGTCGAGGACGGGCTGGCTCCACGAGGTGGTGGACCGGCCGTTCCAGGTCTTGTGCAGCAGGATCTGGCCACCGGTGTCATTGGGATTCCGGCCAGACGTCGGCGTAGCGCCCGTGAAGTTGTCAGGGCGTTGGGTCAGCACGCCGGTGTTCGGGTCGTGTCCGAGCCAGTCGTTCTCGTCCGTGTAGTAGGCCACGAGCTGTCCGTTGTGGACCATGAGGTATGGCTCCCACACGGGGTCCTGCTGGTGGTGGATGTTGCCGGAGGAGAACTTGTTCCCGTAGTCCGCAGACCAGCCGCCGGTGCCGATGATGTTGACGAAGTCCCAGGTCGCACCCTCGTTGGTGCTCGAGTACAGGGCGATGGCCAGGTCCCGACGGTCGCCGTCGCTGGTGGCGGTCCATCCGGGGTTCTGGTTCTTCTGGTCGCGGTACCAGCCGTCGTCGCCCGAGACGAGGGTGGCCATGAGCAGGGTCCCCTTGGCGAGATCCCCGACGGCCTGCGGGAGGACGTAGAGGTAGGGGTTGGTCCAGTTGCTCGTGTATCGGTCGTGGGCGGGGTCGTCGGACAGCTGAGCCGGTGAGGCGACGTCGGCGAGCTTCTGCCAGGTGGTGCCGAAGTCGTCGCTCTTGTACACGGGGATCGTCTGGCCGACGGGGTCGCCGATGCTGCGCTCGAAGGCCGCGACGATCCGGCCGCTCTCGAGCTGTGCCGACTTCGGGTAGAGCACTGCGTTGCCCTTGTTCGCCTGCGCGAGCTCAGCGGGCGTCGGGGCGTAGATGGTGCCGACCGTCGGGTCGTACCGGTAGTTCTCGGGAACGGCCGAGTCGCTGCTCGCGACGGCGGCCGGAGCCAGGGCAAGTCCTGTGGTCAGTGCTGCCGCGAGCACGGCAGCCAGCGTTGTCGTCCTGCGTCTTGTCACTCTTCAACCCTCTTTCAGTCCGTCATTGCACCGTGGGTCGCCCGGCTCGGCGGGCGTCGTTCTGTCCTCCTCTCCTTCGACCCGGACCTGCTCCGGGCACCCCTGGTAGCGCCCCGGTGACCCGGGGCGGTGGCTGTGGTCAGGTATGTGCTCGCGCTGGTGCGAGGATCAGCGTCCGGCGGACCGCCGGACCCGTACGGGTGTCGTGAGCACCGGTCGCTCGACGTTGCGGGTGCGGCCGACGAGGTGCACGCGGGCTGACTCGGCGATGTCGGTGCTCGAGTGCCCGACCGCGAGCACGATCTCCCCGGGCTCGACCGTCCGCTTCAGATCAGCGCCGGTGAAGACAGTCCGGTCGGCGTGCACCGTGAACTCGACGGTGCAGCTCTCCCGCGGGCCGAGCTCGACTCGGGCGAAGCCCAAGAGTGAACGCACGGGCCGTGTGACCGACGCGACCGGGTCGCTCAGGTAGAGCTGGACGACGTCCGCGCCCACCCGGTCTCCGATGTTGGTGACGCGGACGCTGACGGTGACGCTGCCGTCGGTCGCCATCTGTGCCGCGGAGGTCCGTAGCTCGTCGTACGCGAACCGTGTGTATGACAGCCCGTGGCCGAAGGGGAAGGCCGGCGTGGGATCGAGGTTCGAGATGCCGTCGCTGTGATGCCCGAGCGGCGGTGCGAGGTAGGTGTGCGGCTGACCGCCGGGGGTACGCGGGATCGCGACGGGGAGGTGACCCGAGGGGTTGACCGCGCCGGTGATCACGCGGGCGATCGCTGCCGCACCCTCCTCCCCCGGCATGAAGGCTTGGACGATCGCGGCGCACTGGTCGCTGTACTGGCCGAGAGCGTAGGGACGCCCCGTGACGGCGACCAGGACGACCGGCTTGCCGATCTTGAGCACGAGCCGGACGAGCTGGTCCTGAAGCCCGGGCAAGCTGAGGTCTTCCGCGTCGCACCCCTCTCCCGATGTTCCCCGCCCGAAGAGCGCGGCGAGGTCGCCGATCGCGAGGATGACGAGGTCTGCTTCGCCCGCCGCGCGCACAGCGGCGTCGATCCCTCGGGGATCGGGGTCGAGGATCGGCACGCCTTGCTCGTAGCGGATGTCGGCGAACGGCAATGTGTCCCTCAGCCCGTCGAGCAAGGAGGGGACGTCGACGCCGAGGTCGTCGTCGCTGTGGTGCACCATCACGTGGTTCGGGAAGGAGTAGCAGCCCAGGAACGAACGTGGCTCGTCCGCGGTCGGCCCGATGATGGCGATCCGACCCGCGAAGCGGTCGTTCAGCGGGAGCACCCCGTCGTTGGACACCAGCACGATCGACTTCTCGGCGACCTCACGAGCGAGCCTTCGGTTGTGGGCGCTGTCCAGGTTGATCGCGGTGCCGTCACCGGTGTGTGCGGGTACGGGCTCCCAGCCCGGGTCGAGCAGTCCAAGCCGGGCCTTCTGCGTCAAGACCCGCAGGACCGCGCGGTTGACGTATCGCACGTCGAGCTCGCCGCTCGCCACGGCCTCGGCGAGCCTGGCGTACCCGTCCGCTTCGGGAAGCTCGACGTCGATTCCGGCCACGAGGGCAGCAGCCCCGGACTGGGCGCGGTCGCTCGTGACCCGATGCATCAGGTCGAGGAAGGCCACGGCCCAGTAGTCGGAGACGACCGTTCCCTCGAACTTCCAACGATCGCGCAGGATCGTCGTGAGCAGCTCTGCCGAGGCTGCTGCGGGAACCCCGTCGAGGTCGGAGTAGGAGTTCATGACCGATCCGACCTGCCCTTCGCGCACGGCCATCTCGAATGGCATCAGAATGACGTCTTGGAACTCCCGCGGTCCGATCGAGACCGGTGCGTGGTTCCGTCCTGCGCGCGAGGCGGAGTAGCCGGCGAAGTGCTTGAGCGTCGCGATGACACCTGCCGACTGCAGGCCGCGCACGTAGGCCGTGCCGAGGGTGCCGACGAGGTAGGGGTCCTCGCCGATCGTCTCTTCGACGCGTCCCCACCGGTAGTCGCGCACGACGTCGAGCAGGGGCGACAACCCTTGCTGGATCCCGACTGATCGCATGTCGGTCCCGATAGCCGCCGCCATCCGCTCGATCAGCGACGGGTCGAACGTCGCCCCCCACGCGATCGCCGCGGGGTAGACCGTCGCACCGTAGGCGGTGAACCCGGTGAGGCACTCCTCGTGCGCGACGGCGGGGATGGAGAACCGTGAGGCGCTCATGATCTGCTCCTGCGCGCTGCGCAGCGCCTTGACGCCTTCCTCGGGCGATACGGGCGCGGTGCCGAACACGCGGGTGAGCTGGCCGAGCCCGTTCTCGATGACCGTCGCGAAGGGACGGTGGGCCTCGTCGAACGCGTGCTGCAGCGGGGCCACGTCTTGATGCTCGCCCTGCTCTGCGGTGTCGGGGGCGGACGTCGCGCGGTCCCAGTACCCTCCGAGCTGGGCGAGCTTCTCGGCGAGGGTCATCGCCTCGACGAGTGCGGTAGCCCGCTCGAGCGGGGATGCGGTGGTGTCGTGCCAGGGCGCGGTGGTGCTCACGGTGCTCCTCGAGAGTGCGGTGTTACTTGCCGAAGCCGGCGGTCAGCCCGGACACCAGGTGGCGGCGACCGATGATGTAGGCGGCGAGGATCGGCAGCACGGACAGCACGACGGCCGCCAGGACTGCGGGGATGTTCATGGTGAACTCGCCCTGGTAGGACCACAGGGACAAGGGGATGACGCGGGTCTCGGCGCTCTGCGTCAGGACCAGAGGGAACAGGAACCCGTTCCACACCTGCAGCGCGTTGTACACGCCGACCGTCACCACTGCCGGCTTGGACAGGGGCAGGACGAGGTTCCACAGGGTGCGCATCTCCCCCGCGCCGTCGACGGTCATCGACTCGAACAGCTCCTTGGGCACGTCGCGGAGGAAGTTCGTCAGGATCAGGACGGACAGCGGGATGGCGAATGCGATCGAGGGCAGGATCAGCGCCGCCAGGGTGTCGTACAGGCCGAGCTGGATGATGAGGTAGTAGACGGGGATGATCGTGGCCTGGATCGGGATCGCGATGCCGAGCAGGAACGCCTGGAAGATGCCGCGCGTGCGCGCGGTGTTCGAGCGCACGACGACGAACGCCGCCATCAGGGACACCGCCAGGATCGCCGCGACCGACGTCAGCGTGACGACCACCGAGTTGCCGAAGTAGCGCAGGAAGTCGTTCTCCAGCACCTCCCGGTAGGCGTCCAGCGTCGGGTTCGCCGGGAACGCGAGGGGGTTCTCGGCGTAGTAGTCCGAACGGGGGCGCAGGCTGGTGACGAGGATGTAGTAGATCGGCACGATGATGATCGCGAGCCACAGCCAGCCGCCGATGCCGGCGAGGACGTTGGGCCTGGTGGTCGTGCGGAGCATCATGCCCCTTCCATCTGGCTGTCCATGCGGTTCGCGCCGGAGAGCCGGTTGAGTCCGAGCGAGATCGCCAGACCGAGGACGACGAGGAACACGGCGACGACGCTGGCCGTCCCCATGTCGTAGCTGCGAAAACCACGCAGGTACATGTCCAGGGGCAGGATCCGGGTCGCGTTACCTGGGCCGCCGCCGGTCAGGACGAAGATCAGGTCGAAGTACGTCAGCGAGCCCACGATCATCAGCGTCGAGGAGGTGATGATCGTGTACTTCAGCTGGGGCAGGGTGATGTGGAAGAACTGCTGTACCGTCCCTGCACCGTCCAGGCGCGCCGCCTCGTACATGCTGACCGGGATCTGCCGCACCCCCGCCTGGTAGAGCAGCGAGTGGAACGGGACGAAGCACCAGGCGATGACGAACAGCACAACCCCGAGAGCCAGGCTCGGGTCTCCGAGCCAGTCCTTGGCCAACCAGTCGACCCCGAGCGCAGACCCGACCCCGAAGTTCGGGTCCAGCAGCGACTTGAACGCGATCCCGACCGCGGCCGCGGAGAACAGCAGCGGCAGGAAGAACAGCACCGACAGCACCGCGCGGTACCGCTGACGCCCAGCCATGAAGACGCCCAGGAGCAGCGAGAGCGGCGCCTGGATGAGCCAGGAGAAGACGGTGACCTTCACCGACAGGACGAACGCGTTGCGAGCCACCGGGTCGGCGACCACTGCGCTCCAGTTCTCGGTGCCCGCCCACTGCGGGGTCCCCAGCCCGTCCCACGACATGAACGACAGGACGACGACGCCGAGGAGGGGGACGAGAGCGAACAGCGCGAAGAACGCCAGAGCGGGCGCCGCCAGCCAGGTCGACGGACCGCGTCGACGAGCGCGCCGAGCAGGCCGGCCCGCGGCCGGGCGCACCGAGGCGCCCGGCCGGGACGTGAGGGACGTCGTGCTCATCAGCCGAGGGTGGCGTTCATCGCGTCGACGAACTGCTCGGGGCTGATCTGCTTGAGGAAGACCTGCGAGAGGTTGTCCAGCAGCGCCTGCGCCTGGTCCGCCGGCAGCGCCTGGTCCCAGGACAGCTGGAAGTGCGGCGCGACCTTGACGGTGTTGTAGACGAAGCTCAGGTACCCCGAGTCGTCGTCCGCCTCGGCGATCTTGTCCTCGAGACCGATCAGCGGCGGGACCGCACCCACCGACAAGAACTCGTCCACAGCCTCGTCGGAGTACGTCTCCTCGACCAGGTAGTCGACCGCGGTCTTCTGGGCTTCGGGGGACGCCGACGCCGAGACGGACCAGAAGTTCGCCGGGTTGCCGACGATGTTCGCCGGGTCGCCCTGACCGCCCTCGACGGCCGGGAAGTTGGCGAAGCCAAGCTTGCCCGACTCGACGAACTCCGGCGCGTTGTTCAGGAAGTCCGGGTACACCCAGCTGCCCTGGAGCACCATCGCGGCCTTGCCCGTGTGCACCAGAGCCGTGTCGGCGCCGGCGTCGGCTGCGACCGACCCGAAGCTGTCGCCGAACGCGCCAGCGTCCACGAGCTCCTGGATCTTCGTCAGCGCCTCCAGCACAGCCGGATCCGACCACGCGTCCGGCTCACCGTTCACGATGCGCTGGAACACCTCCGGCCCACCGATCCGATCGGTCAGGTACTGGATGTACATCAGCTCAGGCCACTTGCTCTGACCCGCCAGCGCGATCGGCGTCACGCCCTGCGCCGACAGCTTCTCGACCGCATCGAGCAGCTCGTCATACGTGGTGGGCACAGAGACACCGGCCTGGTCGAACAGCTCCTGGTTGAAGTACAGGAGCACCGGCTGGCTCTGGTTGTTCGGGACCGCGTACCACCCCTCGCCGCCAGACGGGTCGACAACAGACCCGTTCGAGGCGACCGACGGAAGGATCCGGTCGAGCAGCGGCGCCGCATCCTCGCTCAGGTCGACCACGGAGTCGTTGGCGACGTAGTCAGCCAACGTCCCGCCCGCCCAGGAGAAGATGAGCGTCGGGGCGTTGCCCGACCCCACCGCCGTGCGGATCTTCTCCTTGTACGCGTCGTTGGCGAACCACTCCGAAGAGATCTGCGCGTCCGGGTTCGCCCCGTTCCACCTCTCGAACGACGACCGGAAGACGGACTCGCTGCCGCCCGTCAGGGCCCACGCCGTCGCCTCGCCGCCACCGCCACTGCTACCGCCGTCCGGTCCACCGGGCTGGGCCCCGCCACCGCACGCCGCGACGGAAACCGCCAGGACACCGGTGACCAGGACGGCCAGTGACCGTCGTGCTGCGCTACGCCTCATTGCCTTGCACCTCTCACGCCGTTGTTGGAGGCGGATCAAGCGAAAACTTTTCCCCGGCTCGATCCGCGGAATGAGCGTGCTTGACGGCCGACTTTCGCGTCAAGCGAGGAGGCCTGGTTGGAAAATGTTTCGCATATAGGGGTTCTCACGTCGAGCCTCAGCGGACGTTTTGTACCGTTCGTCGTATGCTGCGTGGCACCTGAGGGCGCAGATCGTCGCCTCGGCGTCGTAACGTGTGCGAGGATCCACGGCAACCACATGAGCCGATCGCGAAAGATTCTCTTCGTTCGATGGTTGGCTGGAGTGTGTCTCGCGACGCTGAGAGGTCGATGGTCAGGGAGATGCGTGTTCATGAAGGACGGTCAGAGTTGACGCTCGGAGTGAGCGCGGACGTCGTGCCCGGTCCGTCGACTCGTCCAGCACCGGCCCTGGGGACGCATCGCGTCACCCTCAGCGCCGTCGCGAACGAAGCCGGTGTCTCCATCGCGACGGTCTCCAAGGTCGTGAACGGACGGTCGGGCGTCGGCCGCCAGACGCGTGCGCGGGTGGAGGAGGCAATCACGGAGCTCGGCTATGTGAGCCTGGGCGAGCGGCAGGCCTCGCTGCACGCCGCACGCGAGATGAGCGTCGAGCTGGTCGTCGACCCTCGTGATGTCTCCAACCCCTACCTCTCGACCTTCCTGGGCGGCGCGATGGAAGCGGCGGCGCTCCACCATGTGGCGCTCGTCCTGCGCAGTCTGGACGCGGCCAACGAGGCGAGGCAGGTCTCCTGGGCTCAGGACCTGGCCAGGGCTGGTCGAACCGGTGTCATCGAGGTCACCAGTGCTTACTCCGCCGAGCGTGAGCGAGCGTTGAAGCGAGCCGGTCTGCCCATGGTCCTCGTCGATCCGATCGACGTCCCACGAACGTCCACCCCCAGCATCGGAGCCACCAACTGGGCGGGGGCGTACGCGGCCACACAGCACCTGATCGAGCTCGGGCACACCGATATCCGCTACATCGGTGGCCCGCCGGGGGCGCGGTGTGACGCCGTCCGCGCGCACGGCTGGGCAGCTGCGATGACCGAAGCGGGCCTCGTCGCCGACATCGAGGCTGTCCCCAAGGGCTCCTACACCTTCGGCCACGGGCTGGAGGCGGCCACCGCGCTGCTGAGCCACGACGCACCGCCCACCGCGATCTTTGCCGGCAGTGACGCGTCGGCGACCGGAGTCCTCGAGGCGGCGCGCCGCCTCGGACTCGGTATTCCCGCTGACTTGAGCGTCGTCGGGTTCGATGACACCCTTCTCGCTCAGACCAGTGCCCCTCCCCTGACGACCGTCCACCAGCCCATCGCGGACATCGGGCGCAACGCGGTCTCGACGATCGTCCGCCTGGCCCGCGGCGAAGTGCTCGCGACCAAACGGGTCGAGCTCTCCACGCATCTCGTCGTGCGGGATTCGACGGCGCCTCCCCGCTGACGGGAGCCGCGCCCTCCGAGCGCTGACGGGAGCCGCGCCCTCCGAGCGCTGGCGGGTACCGGGAGGACCTGAACCCTTGGCCGATTCCTCAGCGAGCTGCTCGGGCGGCCGTGGGAACGGTGTAGGGTCGGCGCCCTGGCAGGCGCCGACCCTACAAGCCTTCCGCCCGCGGGGGCGGGCGGTTCACCTCGTTCGTCTCCCGCGCTCACCCCGCAGGGCAAGTCGCCGCGCCCCCCGAACGAGCGGTGTCACCCGCATGTCAGGGCGGCGTAGGACTCCTCGTAGGACTGAGCCTCTCCTGCACCGGCGGCTCCCGTGACCGTGACCGTTCCGGGATCGACCGACGCGGCACGCACCGCGAACGACTGGTAGGCGTTGCCACCGGCCGCGACGGACGCCACGGTCCTGGACCCGTACGCGGTGTCGAGCGTGATCGACACCGGGACGTCGCCGGTGTTGGTGGCGCGCACAGCGACGTACGCCTTGCCGGCCAGGCACCGCGGTGCGACCTCGACCTGCAGAGGCACGTCGGGTGCGGGGTCTGCCACCTGGACCGTGGCGGTCACGACGACCGCGGTCGTGCTGGACAGGACCTTGTCCTCGGCGCGGTAGTCGGTCGAGGCCGGGTTGCCGCCGTACGTGCCGGTCCAGTGGTTCTCGTTCGCCCCCAGGCTGCGCACCGTGCCGCGCACCTGGTGCTCGCCCGGACCAGCGGTGTCGAGGTCGGCAACGTCCCAGTCGACGGGCAGCGTCGAGGTGCCCCGACCGTACGCCAGGTTCACGTCGGCCGTGGCGGGCAGGGCGTCGCGGACGACCTGTTCTCCCGCACCGACCGGCACCTCGACCGCTCCGAGGTCCGGCTCGACCGCAGACGTCGCGTCGCCTGCCCGCACCGCGTCGTACTGCGCCGTGGTCAACGAGATGATCCCGCCGTGCTTGGTGTGCGGGGGCATGGAGAAGCCGGTCAGGTCGAGCTGGCTCCACCCGGCGTCGAGGTCTGAGGTGACCATGGGCCGGTACCCGGTGGAGGGGATCACGTCGACGTACAGGTACCACTTGTCTTCGGTGTTGCTCTTGAACGCGGCGGGCCCTTCGACGCCGCCGGGGTTGCCTCCGGACCACGCCGCTCCGATGCGTTGCTGGACGAGGTTCCACGAGGTGTCCGGCTGCCACCACGTCGGTGAGGTCGTGGACTCCATGTAGATGCCGGTGCCGCGTCCGTTGTCCTTCGAGATCCGGTACGTGGTGCCCTCGTTCTGGACGATGGTCGTGTCGATGACGTTCGCGCCGTTGTCGATGAACGTCCCGCCGTAGGCGTAGTCGGCCTGTGTGAAGTCGGTGGTGGCACCCCACAGGACCCGGCTGTACGTCGGGCTCGTGTGTGCGGTGTCGCCGGCGGGGTAGACGTTGGAGGACCAGTACAGGACGAAAGCGCCGCGACCGTCGCCGTAGTAGTTCTCGACCCAGGTGGCCTCCGGGGCCCACGCCATCCCGAGCTCGACGGCCTTGCGGCCTTCCTCGTCGAGCGCGACGTCGAACTGGCGGACATCGCTCCACGTCACCAGGTCGGTGGACTCCCACACGTTGAGCAGGGTGCTGCCCTTCGAGGACCAGTGGCACCATCCCGTGCACCCGGCCGTACCGGTGTCCCCGCCGAAGACCCGCAGATCGGTGGCGATGATGTAGTACGTCCCGGTCTCCGGGTTGTACGTGAGATAGGGGTCCCGCACCCCTGTGGTCCCCAGGTGAGAGGCGAGGATCGGCTTGCCGCCGTTGAGCGGCTCCCACTGCTCCGGGTCGTCCCCGCGAGAGACGTCGAGGTAGATCTTCTCCGCGTACCCGGCGGAGTCCTCGATGAAGTGGACCATGAGGTAGCCGTACGGATCATCGGCTGCAGGGCGCGGCGGCACCGTCGCCGTGACCTCCTTGGTCACCGTGAGGCCGCGCACCTGCGCCGTGGCCGTGAGCGCCACCTCGTCGGCCGGTTCCCCGGCCACCGGTGCCGTCACCGTCGCGGTGAGACCGTCGTCGCCGATCCGCACCGGCCCTTCCGTCGGGGCCGACCACGTCAGCGTCCCGCCGACGTCCGGCAGGCGCACGGTCGCGTCGGTCAGGGACAGCGTGTCGGGGACCGAACGCAGCACCTGCTCCTCGAGCGCGGCACGGTGCACCACGGCGTCGGCGTCGGAGACGGCGGCGACCTCGTCCGCGCTCAGGGCACGGTCGTAGACGCGGAAGCGCGACACGGCGCCCTTGAGGAGCGGGTCGGGGAACGGTGCCCGGCCGATCGTGTTCAACGACTGGTCGGCGATCGACCCGGGTTCCCAGCCGCCCGTGCTGGTCTGCCCGACCTGGACGCCGTCGACGTAGAACGTCAGGGTGTCAGCCGCACCGTCGATGACCGAGGTCACGGAGTACCAACGATCGGCCTGGTAGGCAGGAGCCGCGGACTGGGCGAACCGCTCGGCACCGGTTCCGACCTTGAGTCCGGCGCGTGTGCGCGCGTCACGCATCGAGGCGTACCAGTACGAGGCGGTGTTGTTGTCGGCACCGATGTTCCACAGGAAGTGGAACGACGACTTCATCGAGGCATCGATCTTGACCTCGGTCGTCACGGTTCCCGAGGTCGCGCCGGCCAGCAGATCGTCCGGGAGCTCGACCCATGTCCCGGTGGAGTTCTTTGCGCCACCGGAGAATACGAGCGCGTCGTCCGACCAGGCCGCACCGGCAGGATTGCGCACGGTTGCCGCACCGAGCTGCGTGCCGGCACCGTTCGGGACCGTCACCCCGTCGCTCGGGCGGGTCGTGAGGTCGTAGTCGACGACGAGACCGTCCGTCGGTACGACGGGATCGGCTTGGGCAGCACCGCTCGTGGTGAGACCGACCGCCGCGGCCAGGGTGAGGGTGAGCAGCGTGGCAGCGCCGCGTCGCGCTGTCGCTCGGTTCATGGAGGGACTCCTCTTTCAGTCGTTCAGGACAGACCGAACCTCTGGCGTTTCCTCGACGAGGCGACTTCTCACCGAACACGGGGCATCGAGGATCAGCAGCGACTCATAGTCGTGTCCCAGCGCGAGGAGAGGCAGGTGACGGCAGCTGGACGGCTGCTCTGCACGAGGCGCTGCCAGGCGTCGAGACCCCATCGCCAGCTCTCTTCGTCGAGACGGGACGGATGCCGCCAGTGGCACCCGACATTGCGGCCGGGCAGAGCTGCCGGACTCTGCCCTGGGCCGTTGTGGACAGCGAGACGCTGTCACTCGGCGGACCAGATGTTAGCGCTCACACGATCTGGCGTCTACCCCTACCCTTTTTGCCAGCAAGAACTCGTGACCTCATTGTGAACGCTCACATCGCGTGCTAGGTTCCTCGGCGAGGTCATCGACCCGACGAAGGAATGACTGCAGGGCAAGGGTGCCTGACGCGATTCCCGGTGATTCGCGAGGCGTCTGTGCCGACGTCGATCACTCCCCTGTTGTCGGTGGCAGACCACGTATTCGGCACGTCGGCGCACGCCGCTCGGCCGGGCCGGGCGACCACGTGCCGCCGCGCAAGTTCGGCGATGACGCCGAGGAATGGAGACAAGGATGATCAGGAACGCCCGCACCCGCGCTGTGCCGGCCTCGGTGGGACTGCTCGGTGGCCTGGTGATCGTCGGCGTCGGTGGCGTCGCCGTCGCTGAGGAGACCGGATCCGACGGAGTCGAGGTCGGTGTGACGATTCAGGAGCGTCAGGCCGGAGCCCTCTCGCTCAGCGTCGCCGCTGGCGACGAGACCCTCGTCGAGGTCGACGGCGCCTCTGACGACTACCGCGAGTTCACCGGCGTGCTGCCCGACGTGACCGTCACCGACACCCGGTCCGCAGCCCCCGAAGGCGTGTACTGGTACGTGACCGGGCAGGCGAGCGACTTCGTGGGTACCACCGGTCAGGATCCGATCACCCCGGACCACCTCGGCTGGGCACCAACCCTGGTCACCGAGGGCAACGGCGAGGTCGCCGAGGGTGAGGAGGTCCTCACCTCGATCGACGAGAGCACGAACCCGTCGGTGCCGAACAACGTCGGACTCGCGGGCGAGGAGCTGCTGCAGCTCGCCCTCGACTCGGAGGACGCTCGGGCAGCGAACGGAACGTGGACGGCGAACGCCGCGCTCACGCTGAAGACGCCGAACGATGTGGAGCCCGGCTCGTACTCCTCGACGCTCACGCTGACGCTGTTCGAAGACACGTACTGACGGGAGTCGGCGCGGGCGGGCCCACGGCTGGCCTGTCCGCGCCCCCTCGACCGCCCGCGCGACCGTCGCCGGCGACGCCTGCTCGATGACGAGAGAGAAGGAAGGCGAGAACGTGTCGAGACCGAGGTCGGCTCGCGCCGTCGCCCTTCGCAGTTCCGCACTGTTCGCCGTCGCCGCGCTCACGCTGATCATGCCGATGCCGACCGCAACGGCGGCACCGGACGGGGACGATGCTCCTGCCGTGCGGTGGTCGGTCGCGCCCGCCGACGCGTCAGGCGAGGACGGACGGTTCTCGATCCAGCACGAGGTGGAGCCCGGGGAGACGGTGACGGACCACATCACCGTCCAGAACCTCGGCGAAGAGGAGCAGACGTTCACGCTCTTGGCTGCCGACGGGTTCACCACGCGCAACGGGCGGTTCGACATGCTCGCCTCCGATGCGAAGTCGGTGGACGCCGGCACATGGATCGCCCTCCCCGACGAGGTGACGGTCGCCGGCGGAGACAGCGTCGTCGTCCCCTTCGACATCAGGGTCCCCGAGCGGGCCGAGCCGGGCGACCACCCGGCAGGTATCGCGGCATCCGTGGTCACGAAGCGGTCGGCCACCGACGGAACAAGCCTGGGTGTCGAGAGCCGCGTCGGGGTGAAGGTCATCACCCGCGTGGCAGGAGCGCTCACCCCGGCCCTGACCGTGGACGACGTCGACACGGACTATCACCCGTCCTGGAACCCGCTCACGCCCGGCGAAGCCACCGTGACCTTCACGGTCACCAACACCGGCAACACCAGGCTCGCCGTCACGGGACACGCGAGGGCCGGCACCGGTGAAGCGTCGTTCCCCACCCCGGACCAGCCGATCGGCGACCTGCTTCCAGGAGACACCCGCCAGGTCTCCGTGCTGATCGGCGGTGTCATCCCGCTCTTCTACGCCCCGGGACAACTGGTCATCACACCGCAGGCGGCCGCTCTCGAGGGGCCGCCGCCACCCGTCGAACCGGTCGCCGTCGACTTCGCCGTCGCTGCCGTGCCGTGGTCGCAGCTGCTCGTTCTCGTCGCGGCAGCGCTCGTCGTGCTCGCCCTGACGGGTTCCCGGCGGCGTGCCGAGCGCCGTCTTCAAGCCCAGCTCCGCTCGGCACGCGAGGAAGGTCGACGCTCCGCCCTCGTCGACGATCGCGTGCGCACCGGCAGCACTCGCTGATCCATCGATGCGCGCCAGGCATCGCCGCCTGGCAGCGCCGCGCGGCTGCACCGTCGGCCGCCCGAACCTAAACAAGGAGATGACGATGAAGCTTCTCAGAACGGCCGTTGCCGGGCTGGCCGGTGCCGCCCTTCTCGGGGCGGGTCTCGCCGGCCCCTCGGCAGCCGACGAGACCTCGGACGAGGGCCTTCTGGCGAACTTCACCTTCGAGGAGGCAACGGGGACCGTCGACGGCGGCGCGGCGACGGCCGCCGTGCACGGCACTGTGAATCTCGTCGACGGTCCCGACGGCAAGGCCGCGCGGCTCGGCCGCGACTTCTGGCTCGACGTCACGAACCGCGACGGCTCACCGGTGCTGGCCGGTCATGACGCCGTCACCATCTCCTACGACAGCAAGCCCGACAGCGCGGGGAACACCGGCTGGACCGTCTTCGCCGCGTCCGGCCCAGGAACCCAGACCTACGGCTCGGAGCACTATCTCGGGTACCTCGACCGGACGACCGGTCTGACGGTGGAACGCTATGCCAACACCGGCGGGCGAGACAGCACCGGGAACCTCACGAGCACGCGGCAGAACGACGGGTGGAAGCACGTCGACCTCGTCCTGGACGGGACGGAAGCGCGACTGTACGTCGACCAGAGGCTCGTCACCATGAACCGCGCGGGCAAACCCCTGACCGAGATCCTCGGCGATGCGGGCGGGATCCTCCAGGTGGGCAGAGCAAACTGGGGAGCCGGTGAGTACTACTCGGGGCTGCTCGACAATCTCCGCGTGTACGACAGGGCGTTGACGTCCGCCGAGCTGGGCGTCCCGCCGGCTCCCGTCGACCTGGCCGCGGCCATCGCGATCCCGTCGTTCGTGACCGACGACCTCCCCGCCGAGGTCCTGGGTCGCGAGGTCACCTGGAGCGCCACCGGGGAATGGGCGGACCTGGTAGCACCCGATGGGACGATCACCCACCCCGAGACCGGCTCTGCCCATGCCACCGTCACCGCGCACGTGGACGGCCTGGACGACCCGATCACCGGCGAGATCGAGATCCTCGCCGTCGGCGGTGCCGTCGCCTCCTACGTCAAGACCGTCACCACCACGAGCGGGGTGAAGGACGACCCCCTCGCCTACAACGATGATCGCCGCGCAGACGCCTGGTACGTCGCCGCACGCGCGCGGGGCGCGGAAGCGTGGGAGCCGTTGAACCGCTCCCAGGCGATCCTGTACGCCGCCTGGGCAGGAGACCAGGGTGCGCAGCCGAACGCGCAGCTCGGCTCGCCGACACCCCTCCGGTTCGCCGACGGCAGCCTCGGCGCCGTCGCAGCGCAGAACAACGCCACCGACTCGATCTACGTGTGGGACAGCCCTGACGGCGCCACGTTCACCAACCAGCGCACGGTCCGCGTCTCGGCGGACGGATCGCCCGTGAGCGACCCCAGGATCGTGCACGACGCAGCTGGCGGCGTCTACAAGGTCTTCTGGAACGACCCGCTGGACGGTGGTGGGCGCGTCGCCACCCTGGCGGACCTCGACGCAGACGCGGTCCCGTCGCAGGCCTCGCAGGCCGATCCGCGGCAGATGGGCGTGACCGGACCCGGGCTGCCGGCGTTCGCGGCGCAGGACGAGGCGAGCACCTTCTCTCTGACGCCGCAGGAGTACGACACGTTCGTGACGAACTACGTCGATCTGCGCAACACCGGTGTGGTCGAGCTCGACGACGTCGCGGTGGACAGCGGCCAGGACGTCACGGCCGCAGACCTTCCGGCCACCGCTCGGATGACCTACACCGACGGCTCGACCAAGGACCTGCCGGTCCGGTGGGACCAGGAGCAGCTCGAGGCCCTGGACTCCTCGACATCCGGGGAGTACGTGATCGAGGGCGCCGTGCAGCAGACCACCGAAGCCATGGTCAACGACGCGCGGGCCGACCCGCACCTGTTCTTCAACGACGACGACGGCTACTGGTACCTCACGGGCTCGCACTACTCGATCCCGTCCGACGCCCCCGACAGCCAGATCCATGACCGGAACGCCTACCGCAAGATCGGCCTCAAGCGGGCCCGGACGATCGAGGGACTGAGCGACGCCACCGAACAGATCGTCATCGACCCGGACGACGGCACCGTCGGGCACGAGGACCAGTACCCGAACACGTTCTACGGCTGGGGCGGCTATATCTGGGCGCAGGAGTTCCACAAGATCAACGGCACCTGGTGGATCGTCGCCGGCATGAACCGGGGCTACGCCCCCACCGGAGGCTGGTGCGACAACACCGTGATGATCCCCTACACGGGCGACGAGGCGTCCTTCGCCAACGGAGGATTCCTGAAAGAGGAGAACTGGGGCCAGCCCGTGGTCCTCGAGGGAGCCGCCTTCGACGTGTCATACCTCGAGCGCGAGGAGGACGGCGTGACGCAGGGCTACTGGGTGATGCCCCGCAACGCCGAGCTCTGGGTGGCGAAGGCGACCATGGGCGAGACCGGCACGGTCCCGCTCGTCGACGGCGCGATGAAGCGCATCTACGCCATCCACCAGCCCTGGGAGTACGGGAAGAGCGCACCCACACCCTCTGACACCAACGAGGGACGCGACCAGGGAATCGTCGAAGCCCCGTTCATGATCGAGCACGGTGACCACGTCTACCTCACCTACTCCGGCGGCACCGTCGACAAGTACTACGACCTGGGCCTCCTGCGCGCGCCGAAGGACGCCGATCTGCAAGACCCGAACAGCTGGACGGCGGTCGACTTCCCCGTGCTCGACGCGAACGACACCGCCGACGGGCAGATCGGCGGCGAGGCGCACGCCGGCACCGGGCACAACTCCTTCGCGATCGACGACACCGGCAACCTCGTCCTGGCCTACCACGCCCGCCCCTATCCCGAGCAGCACGGCGGCAACGGCGCAGGCGGCCTGTTCGACCCTGACCGCAACTCGTGGTTCAAGGCCGTGAACGTCCGCGCCAACGGCATGCTCGACCTCTCCCTGAGCAGCGAGCAGGAGGTCGCCCCCGAGAACCGGACGGTGCGCGTCACCGTCGTCGTTCGCGCTGCGGCACCCGTCGTGACCGTGACGGCCACCACCCGCTGCGTCGCGGGCAAGAACGTGCTCGCCGTCACGACCAGCAACGACGGCGACGGGCCGGTCGGGCTGACGGTGCGGACGCCCTTCGGGTTCCGCGAGGTCACCGTGCCCGGCGGCCGGTCCACGACCACGTCGTTCACCACCCGCCAGGTCAGTGTCGACGCGGGCGAGGTCCTGGTCTCCGCCGACGGCGGCGACTCGACGTCCACCACCTACCCTGCCGCGTCCTGCGGCTGAACGACCACACACTCGATGAGGAGAGAGCACATGACCCAGCGATGGATGAGAGCGCTCGCGGGGGCGATGGTCGTCCCGCTCGCGCTGTCGCTCGCGCCGGCCGCAGCCACGGCCGCAACCAGCGAGGCTCCGACGAACGGGCTTCTCGCCGCGTACGACTTCGCCGACGGCTCCGGGACCGCCTTGACCGACGTCAGCGGCAACGGCGTCGACGGAAGCCTGGTGGCAGGCGGCCGGTGGCGGGCAGGGACGCTCGCCTTCGACGGCGGGAACTACGTCAGGCTGCCCGACGGCGTCCTTCAGGGCAGGACCGCGGCGACGGTCACAGTGATGGCCAAGCCCGACGCCACCGCGCTGGGCCGCAACAACTTCCTCTGGAGCTTCGGCGGCTCGGGAGACGCCGCGACCGGCCAGTTCTTCCTCGGCACGAACTCCCATCGCGCCGCCATCTCCCCGACCAACTGGCGTGGGGAGCAGCAGGTGGCGTGGGGCGCATACCAGGCAGGCGTCTGGCGCCAGACCACCGTGACGATCGAGCCCGACGACAACGGCACCTCGACCCTGACCGCGTACCTCGACGGGGTGCAGGTCGCGCAGAAGACCGGATCGACCGTCAGCCTCGACGACCTCACCACCCACACCAACAACCTCATCGGCCGCTCCTCCTACAACGGCGACGCGGCCTTCACCGGCGAAATCAGCAACGTGCGTGTCTACGACCGTGCGCTGAGCGCCGACGAGGTCGCGCAGGCCGCCGCCGCCGACGCGACCGAGGCCGCCGACGAGGCGGCATTCACCGCCGCCCTCGACGCGCTCACGCTCGGCGACACCGGCAACGTCACGGCCGACCTGGAGCTCCCGAGCGAGATCTCCGGCGCTCAGGTGACGTGGACCTCGAGCAACCCGGCCGTGATCACCGACGACGGCAAGGTCACACCGAGCACCGACGACGCCACCGTGACCCTCACCGCTACGGTCACCCTCGGCGGATACTCCGCACAGAAGCGCTTCACGGTGATGGTTCCCGCACCCATCGAGACCGCGGAACAGGCAGCCGCCCGCCTCGTCCTGCCCTACGTGCTCACCGCAGGCACCACCCTGCCCACCGAGGTCGCCGGGGCGGACGTGACGTGGGCGTCCGACGACGAGAGCCTGGTCACCGCCGCGGGCGAGGTCGTCGGCGCAGCAGAAGGGCTCGCCGACGTCGAGCTCACCGCGACCGTGACGCTCGGCGCAGCCAGCGCCACCAAGGTGTTCCGCCAGAAGGTCTCCGAGGCCGACCCCGCGTTCGTCGCCGGCTACACCCGCAAGGCGCTGGGTGGACATGAGGCGATGCTCGACCTCAGCATGCACCTCGCGCTGAGCACGGACGGCACCCCGTTCCGCGCACTGAACCTCAACCAGGGCGTGCTGTGGCCGGAGGCCGACTTCGAGGCCGAACCACGCAGCGGCGTCACCAAGCAGCTGAGCGACCCCTACGTCTTCCGGATGAAGGACGGCTCGTTCGGCGTCATCGCCACCCAGACGAACCGCGACGGGGCGCACGACGAGACCGCGACGGGCAAGGCTCTGCTGTTCACCTCCGACGACCTCGTCCAGTTCGAGCAGGCTGACGAACTGCTCGACCTGCGCACCGACGAGCAGGTCGTCGAGCCGGCGGTCGACTTCGACGGCTCCGCGGGCGAGTACCGCATCACCTGGCGCACGCCCGACGGTGCGACCTTCGTGAACACGACGGCCGACTTCTCCGAGATCTCCACGCCGCGCGCGAGCTCGGTCACGAGCGCGTCGGATGCTCCCGACGCGAACATCGACGACGCCGTCCTGCGCAGCGAGGCGGTGCTCACGAGGTCCGAGGCCGACGTGCTCTCGCGCCGCTTCACACCTGTGACGAACACGGCGATCGACGCCCCGGCGGACCTCGAGCTCGCCGTCGGTGACGACCTGCCGAGCACCGACGACCTGGCCCGTGCGGCGCAGGCGCAGGCGACCTACTCCGACGGCTCCGGCGGGGACATCGCCGTGGACTGGGACGCGGCCGACCTCGCCGCCGTCGACACCACGACGCCGGGCACCTACGAGGTCTCGGGAACGGTCCGCACCGTCGACCAGCTCCCGCTGCGCAGCGAGGCGAAGGCCGACCCGCAGGTCTTCATGTGGGAGGGCAAGTACTACTTCCTGGCCACCACCGAGGACGACCATCAGCGCAGCCTCTACCTGTACGAGTCCGAGACGCTCGAAGGGCTGGCCACGGCTGAGCGCCACATCATCTACGACGACTGGGACAACCTCGCCTGGGCGCCGGAGGTGCACGAGCTCGACGGTTCGCTCTACCTCAACTGGGCCCGCGGGAGCACGTGGGACCGCGTGACGTCCACGGTCGCCAAGCTCGACGAGGGCGGTGACATCCTCGACCCGGACGACTGGGGCTTCGACGAGGCGCAGCCGGTGGTCCGCGAGGACGGGACTGCGCTGAAGTCCGACGGCATCACGCTCGACATGACGTACTTCGAGGCGAACGGCCAGTGGTACGCGATGTGGTCGCAGCGCACGACGCGTCCGTACATCGACTCCGCCGACCTGTGGATCGCCACGATCGATCCCGCGCAGCCGTGGCGGCTCACCTCCGACGCCGTCACGATCGCGCGCCCGACCTACGCGTGGGAGCGCTCGACCGAGGTGGTCGAGGGTCCGTTCGCGCTGCACCACGACGGCAAGCTCGTCATCACGTTCTCCGGCGCGGGTACCGACCGCACCTACATGGTCGGACAGCTCGAGGTCGACGAGGACGCCGACCTGCTCGACCCGACGTCGTGGACGAAGCTGAACGCCCCGCTGCTGACGTCGGCGAGCGTTCCCGGCCAGTTCGGGCCCGGGCACAACGCCTACTTCACCGACACCGACGGCACGCTGATCACGTCGATCCACGCGCGCGTCAATGGCGGGCCGCGGGTCTCGGGCGTCCGCGCCGTGCGATGGGGCGAGTTCGGCAACCTGCTGCTCGACCTGACCGCCGACCGTCAGGCGCTGCCCGAGAACCGCGACGTCACACTCACGATCACGGTGACCGGACTCGCTGAGCCGATTCTCTCGGCCGCGGCCACCACACGCTGCGTGGCGGGACGGAACGTGCTGGTGGCGACCCTCACGAACCACGGAACGGCGCCGCAGACGGTGACCGTCACGACGCCGCACGGCGTGCGGTCGGCGATCGCCATCGGCGCCGGAAAGTCGGTGTCGACGTCGTTCGCGACCCGTCTGACCGACCTTCCCGCCGGCACCGTGACGGCGCAGGCGCACGGCTCGGGCGACGAGGCGACCGCACACTACCCCGCCGGATCCTGCCGCTGACGCGGCCCTGGACGAAAGGAGCAACGAGATGACCAGAACCACACGAAGCCGACGGCCCCTCGCCGCGCTGGCGCTGCTGCCACTCCTCGCCTGCACGCTCCCGGCGGTCGCGGCACCGGCCTCCGCGATCGACGGCACGACCGACGGGCTGCTCGTCGCCTACGACTTCTCCGAGGTCGGCGGCACGGTCCTCCACGACGTCGCCGACGCCGGCGGAAACCAGCACGGGACGGTCACCGGCGGCGCTGCATGGCGGAACGGGGCGATGACTTTCACCGGGAGCAACTACGTGACGCTCCCCGACGCCCTGCTCGCCGGCCGGACCGACGCGACCGTCGTCGTCGAGGCACTCCCCTCAGCGAGCACCCTGACGTCGAGCGCGTTCCTCTGGAACCTCGGCGGGTCGGGCAACGACCGGACCGGACAGTTCTTCGTCCACACCCAAGGACACCGCGCCTCGATCTCGCCCACCAACTACGCAGCCGAACAGACGGCGCAGGCACCCCAGCCGTTCGCCGCCGACCGGTGGCAGTCGATCACGGCATCGATCTCGGCGAACGACGACGGTGCGACGTCGACGCTGTCCCTGTTCGTCGACGGCGTCCAAGTTGCGCAGAAGACGAACTCCACCGTGGGGCTTGACGACCTGAGGACGCACACCAAGAACCTGATCGGCGCGTCCGCCTACTCGGGGGACGCGAAGTTCACCGGAGCCATCAGCAGCTTCCGGGTCTACGACCGGGCGCTGAGCGCAGCCGAGATCACCGATCTCGCGGCCGCTGACGCGGCGACGTCCGCCCAGGAGACGCTCGCGGGGATCGACCTCGGGGACACCTCCGCCGTGTCGCAGGACCTCGACCTGCCGACCAGCGGTGGGGTGACGTGGACGACGTCGAACGCCGGCGTCGTCGAGGCCGACGGCACGATCCACCGGATCGAGACTTCGTCGCAGGACGCGACGTTGACCGCCACGGTCGACGTGCGCGGCGAGACCGCGCAGCGGATGTTCCCCGTGACGGTCGCAGCGCTGCCGCCGGCCGCCGAACGCGCGGCAGCCGATCTCGACGCGGTCGCACTCATCGGCCTCGACGACGTCCGTGACCACCTCGCGCTCCCCCTGACGGGGGAGGAGTACGGCAGCGCGATCACCTGGTCCGCGGAGCCGGCCGGCGTCGTCTCGACCGAGCGCGAGGGTGAGAGAGCGCCGGGCTTCGTGACCCGACCGGCCTTCGGTGATCCCGACGTGGAGGTGGTGCTGACGGCGCACGCCGAAGGTACCGACGTCGTCCGGACGTTCGACGCCACGGTCAAGGCACTGCCCGCACCCGAGGACCCCTCGGCCTACCTGTTCGCGCACTTCACCGCGGGACGCTCACCGAACGTGAGCAACGAGCAGATCTACTTCGCCACGAGCGAGGACGGCACGAGCTGGACGGACCTGAACGACGAGAAGCCGGTCCTGACGTCGACCGTCGGTGAGACCGGCGCCCGGGACCCGTTCCTGGTGCGGGCCCCGGGAGGGGACAAGTTCTACCTCCTCGCCACAGACCTCTCCACCGCCAAGTACGGCTGGCACTTCACCCCCGACAACCCGGGCAGCAAGAGCCTTGTCGTATGGGAGTCGACCGACCTGGTGAACTGGTCGGCACCGCGCCTGGCCGACGTCGCCTCACGGATCCCGAATGCCGGTGCCGCCTGGGCGCCCGAGGCCACCTATGACCCGGCGACCGGTGAGTACATGGTCTATTGGGCGACCATCTCGGGAGCACCTGCCGACCACCCCCTCGGGAATACGCTGGGCGACCCGATGAACATGTACTACGCGACGACCCGCGACTTCGTGACCTTCTCCGACCCGGTGAAGTGGATCGACCGCCAGACCTCGATCATCGACACCACGATGCTCGAGGTGGACGGGGTCTTCTACCGCGCCTCCGGCGACGGTCAGATCACGATCGAGCGCAGCACCGATCCCTACGCCGTGACGATCAGCCCTGGCGCCATGGAGGAGAACCCCGGCGGATGGGAGCGCGTGAGCACGCTGCGCGACATCTTCGGCAATGACGGGTACTCGGGAAACCGACTGGAAGGACCGGAGCTGTTCGCCTACAACCCCGAGGACTGGCAGACCGACGGGTCGGGCGCGAAGGTCCCCACCTGGGGCCTCATCGCCGACCGGTACAACAGCGGCCAGGGGTACATGCCGTTCCGTTCGACCGACCTCGCGGGCGACTCCCCGCTCTCGGCAGGCGGAGCGTGGTCGGTCGGCGACGACATCGACTTCGGCGCCGTCCTCAAGAGGCACGGAACCATCCTGCCGATCACCCAGAACGAGCACGACCGGCTGCAGCGCGCCTACGGGGACGCCCCTGCGCTCACCGTCACGGCGACGACACGGTGCGTCGCGGGCAAGAACGTCGTGGCCGCCACGATCACCAACGAGGGAGAGGCCGCAGCGACGGTCTCGGTGTCGTCCAGCTACGGCGAGCGGACCGGTGTGGTCATCGGCGCAGGAGCGAGCAAGACCCAGACGTTCTCGACCCGACTCGCCGAGGTGTCGGCCGGGTCGGTGTCGGTGTCGGTGGACGACGGTGGAGCGGTGGTTGAGGCGACCTACCAGGCGTCTCACTGCGGCTGAGTCTGAGCGAGTACCGCTTCCGGGTGCCCCGTCGGTCTCGACGGGGCACCTTCCACTACACGAGCGGCTTGGCTGCCACGTGAATCCGGGCGACACCCGATTGAGGAGATCCTGTTGCAAGTCAAGTCTCTGGGTAGACGCACAGGAGCCTCCCGGAGAGGATCCCCGCGCGTGCGCGCCTCCCAGCGTCAGAACCACATCCTCACCAGACTGCGTGCCGATGGCGCAGTGCGCATCACCGAGCTCGCGGCCGACCTCGCTGTTTCGGATGTGACGATCCGACGAGACCTGGGCGAGCTCGAAGCCCAAGACGTCCTTCGAAGGGTTTACGGCGGGGCTGTCCTCAGCGCACAGCGCGGCACGCTCTCTCGAGAGCGCCCGACCGGGCCGGACCACGTACCTCGCACCTTGCGATCGATCGTCGCGGTGGCTGAGCAGTTCATCACGCCTGGGACCTCGATCGCACTCGGAGACGGGAAGATCTCAACTCTTCTCGCCCAGCGCATCGCCGCGAACCCGGGCCTGCGTCCACTCATCGCGGTCACCAACTCGCCCTCATTGGCACGCGTACTCGCCCAGGGTCCTCAACCTCGAGTCCAGATCGTCCGCACCGGCGGATCTTGTGTACCCGCCGCCCTTGCCCCACGGGTGGCACACGCGGGTACCACGGCGACTCTCACCGCACTGGCGTTCATCGAGGTCGCCGCTGTCTCGTCCGCTCGAGGACTCGAAGCAGCGTCGCCCGAGGCGGCCGAAGCGAACCGAGCCCTCCTCGATGCAGCCGCCCGCACCATCGTCCTGCTCAGCTGCACGAGCGGCGAGCACGGACCGGGTCTCACGACATTCGCTTCCGTGAAGAGCGTCGATGCGATCGTCACCGACGCACATCCTCCGGAGCTTGATGAAGACCGTCAGGTAGCAGAGTTGATCATGACCGACGTTTCCTGCAGACGAAAGAGGCGAGGCGCGGCAGCAGACCCGGCGATCCGCATCGCCGATGAGTTCGGTCCGGTTCGCCGCTTCGCCCGTTGACAACGCTTGCGCCACACGGCGTAGCGACGTCGCCATTGCGACGTCGAGCGTCTCGTGGACTGTGTGATACCCGACTCGACACAGTGCGGCCCCCGCTGATTCGTGAGCCGGATCGATGAGCACGTGCTGGCAGACGAAGCGAGGTCCTGCCTACCGTCTGCGGAGACCAGCGTCGGGTCGAGCGGGAACGGCGGAGATCGGGCTGCAACGGGCACCAGACCTCCGCCGCTTCGCGCGACGTGGAAGAACCGTTCACCTCAAACGACGTAGAGCCTGCGCTCGTAGAACACGTCGCCGTGCGAGCCGGCGGGCGCTCGTGGTCAGCAGGTCAGGTCAGTGGCGTCGACGAAGGTCAAGCCTCGTGTGGTCGTGTTCTCTGCGCAGGGCATCTCCCGAAGCACGGTGTTGCGCAGGGTGAGGTTTTCCAGGGTGATGTTCGTGGAGTTGGGACGGTCCCAGCGCGCCGCGAGCCGGAGCTCGCCTGGGCCAGACACCGTTCCGCCCTTGATGGTGACGTTGTGGCAGTTCTCGAGCAGGATCGCGTGGTTCCCGGTGTCGGCGATGTCGACCTCGTCGATCACGAGGCCGCCGCTGTCCGAGACGCAGAAGACGCCACGGCCGCCTCCACGTGCGACGACCTTCTCGACGTGGATGTTGCTGGGGTAGCCCTCACCGATGCGCCCGTTGCCGTTCGCCGTGCGGAACGCCGCGTAGCCGGTGCCGGTGCCGGCGTCGATCGCGTCGACCAGCCCGATCTCAGCGTTCGTGGTCGCGTTCAGCAACAGGCCGGAGCCGCCGACGCTTCGCGCGACGACCGACCCGACGACGAGCCCATCGACGCCGAAGGTCTCCACACCATGGCTGCCGGCGGTGACCCGCACGTCGTCGATGCGCACGTTGCGCGTGGGGACGCTGCGGTTGCCGTAGTTGTCGATCCGGATTCCCAGGCCTCCTGCGGGCATGTCGAGGTCGATCTGCCCCAAGGTCACGTTCTCTACGCTGCGCAGGAAGATCCCGTACATCGGGGTTCCGGTGACCTTGAGGTGCTGGATCTCGATGTCGGTGACGCCGCGCGCGAAGATCGGCGCGGTATCGCGCGCCCCGGGACCGACTGCGTCGATCGTGCCGCACACGTCCAGGATCGTGAAGCTGGGCATCCTCAGCTTGGTCGAGGCCGGCATCGTGCCCGAACCTCGCACGACGACACGCTGCTTGCTGGTGCGCTGAGGGTCGAGGCTGCCGATGGCGCTCGCCATGGCGGTGAGCATGTCCGGTCCGGTGTACAGCACCTGCTCACCGCGGCGCGCGGTCCAGGTCTCTCCGTCCTTGACGGCCTCCGCATCGAAGGTTCCGGCACCACACACCGGGACAGGCGAATCGGCTGCTGTGGTCGGTTCACCGGGTCGAATCGCGGCTCCTCCCCCTGGGCTGGCGGGACCGTCGGTTGCCACGTCCGCGGCACCGGCGTCCGGCACGGCGGCGTTCTGCGGGGTGACCGGGGTCTCCCCCACGCCACCCCCCTGCACAGACGGCGCGTCTTCGTTCGCCGGATCAGCTCCGCGCCTGTCACCGTTCTCGGTGCTGCTCTCGAGCTCCGCCCGCGCGGAAGCTTCCCCCTCAGCCGCCTCGACTGGTGGCGACCCGGAGCCCTGGGCGACGACGCCTATCAGGTCCTCCTGGCTGTTTCCGCTGCCCTGCACGGCCACTGCTCCACCGATGAGGGCCAAGGAAGCGACGCTCGCGATAGAGATCGAGAGCGCCGTTCGTCGGTTCCAGTCTCTCTTGACGTGTCGCACAGGCCATTCCTCGTTTCAGGTCATCGGACGGAGATTGGCCGCGAAGACGCAGCCCAGGAGCCGACGGCGCTGCCCACGGGAGGGGGAAGTCCCCCGGAGCAGCAGCCGTGCGACCCAGTTAGGGGACTGCGCGCGCGAAGGGCAATGTCAGTCTTCCGTCAGGCAATGCTGTGATCCACATCACACTGCTTCGCCTGTCCGGCCCGAGTTGTGACGCCGCCTGAGTGACGCTCCCCGGGTCAGTGCTCCAGCGGGGCCACAAGCTCGAAGGCCGCGCTCTCTTGAAACGTCTCCCCCGGCTCGTCGGGATCGAGGAAAAGTTGCCCGTCGCGATACCTGACGACGTGGTCGGGGTAGTTCACCGACCGCAAAGTCACCGCGCCAGTTCGACCGGCAGGTCTGAGGCAGAACGTGGCGTCCGCACTGAAGAGGCTGCTTCCGTCATCCGGGCCGAGCCGCACCCGAAACCTCTCGTGGCGGAGGTACTCGTCCCCTCGCGTGCGCAACGAGTAGCAGGAAGAGTCGGCCAGACCGGGGACGAGTTCGAACGTCGCCACCTCACGAACGACGCGCGGGCTGTCCGACCGGACCTCGACGAGGATCCCGATCTTGCCGGGGTATGCGGCAACGAACATCTCGGGCTGCGCGGCGTACCGCAGGGAGCGCGCCCCGAGCGCCGGGTCCGGCGATGGTTGCTCCGTCGCCTCAGGAGTCGACGACGGCTCCGCGGGCTCGGGCGCCGGGGCGACCGAGCGTTCGGGTGGCGGGGGCGCGGACGAAGCCGAGGCAGAGGCGGTCGCCGTGGTCGCCACAGGTTCCAAGCCGGGCTCCGGCTCCAGGCTCAGCAGAGCTACCAAAGCGACCACCAGCACACCGCCCGCGACGGCGCCCGGCACATACCAGCTCCCCGAGCGTGCCGCGGTGCTCACCTGACCTGACGAAAGTGCCGGACCGCCGACATCGACACCATTCCCTCGAGATGCATCACCAGCTGAAGCTGAGCGCACAGCCGTCGAGTCAATGACCTGCGCGGCCAACGCCGCAGGAACCGGAACCATGCCGAGATTCCCAAGGAGACCTTCAAGGCGGACCATGCCGGACACGGCCGGCTCGCACTGATCGCAGTCGCGCACGTGCCGGTGCAACCTGTGGCGCCATCGAGAAGCGGGCCGACCGTCCCAGTGCCGAACCAAGGAGTCCAGGTCCGCACACCGTGGAGACGCGGCCAACGCCCGGACCACTTCACGCGCCGCATTGAGTCGTTCCTTGACCCGCTTGACCCGGACCGCCGCGCTGGCGGGCGAGAAACCACCAGCATCGACCCACTCGGACCGGCGCACCTGCCCTGCGGCTTCCGACCACCACAGGGCGAGAACCTCGCGATCCTCCGCATCAAGCCATCCGCTGGCCTCCACCGCCTCCCGACGCTGGGCACCGAGCTCAAGATCGAGCACAGCAAGCCCTTGCACATCGGGCCCCGGTGCGGCCTCTTGAACCATCACGTCGTCGGATGTCGGCTCGGGCCGGCTGCTCTGGAGCGCCCCCCATGTCCGTACCTGGCGGACAGTGATCGCTACCAGCCAGGAGCGGAAGCGCGCAGGCTCGCGCAGCTCGCGCAAGTGGCTGACCGCCCGGAGCATGGACTCCTGGACCACGTCATCGACATCGGGATGTCCGCCCATCGCTCGGCCGGCGATGTTGTAAACCAGAGGCAGGTAGCCGGAGACGAGCTCGTGCAGCGCAGCGCCGTCACCCCCCCTCGCGGCGACGACCACATCCTCGCCCGGCATCACCTCGCTGTGGGCAGGACCCAGCCTCTTCGACACGTCCCCACCCTAGGGACTTCCGCACCGTCCCGTGCGTGGATCCCGCGTCGGGCTCGCTCTGCAGCGTCAATCCACCCAGCCTCCACAATTCGCGCAGCGCCTGCTTGCTCTCCACTGAGTCAGCCGAG
This sequence comes from Cellulosimicrobium protaetiae, assembly GCF_009708005.2. Lineage (NCBI taxonomy): Bacteria > Bacillati > Actinomycetota > Actinomycetes > Micrococcales > Promicromonosporaceae > Cellulosimicrobium > Cellulosimicrobium protaetiae. The sequence goes on from NZ_CP052758.1 coordinate 83,334, forward strand.
GTGCTCCCACAGCCACTCGAGTAGAAAGGCACGGAACTGTGCTGCGGCGGCAGACGGAGAGAGCCCAGCACGTGCCAGAAGCAGGTGGTGGGAGGCGCCCACGACACTGAAGCGGTGTGCTTGTAGTAGGGGTCGTTCACGGCTAACTCCGGATTGACTGGATGGAGGATCGGTCACATCAGGCTGCATCTCGAACGTGGTGTGCGAGTGGTGTGAGGTCGTTGACAGTCCACTGCCGCCCAACAGCCGCGGCGCTTCGCCCAAGCAAGCTCCGAGCACCCGTCCTCATGCGGGTTAACTAGAGGGAGGATCGGGCAAAGTAGCCCACGGACCACTGACGGGCGGTTGACGGAGCGTTGGCCGCTTGACGCGCCTCCTAGACTCGACTGCGTCACTGCAGGTTCGCCTGCGGTTCTGCGGAGGCGAAGTCGAATCTTCGTCGGCTCGCCCGCTACTCCCGATCCGGCAAGACGGCCGGAAGCCTCGCGAGACCATCCCCTCCGCCCCCTCAGCGGCACCCTCTCTCAGGGCGTTCTCGGCCGGCCGCACCCCGAGCAGTACCGTGCTGTGAATCACGGATGATTCGAATCGCGTTCCACCCGAAGGTGAATCAGATATGAGCACTGTTGCCCCGTGGTTCCGCGCGCGCACGCCTTCCGCACTGGGTGCTGCGATCCGGCGCCTGCGCGAGGTCGCCAGCCTCTCCCAGGACGATCTTGCGCTTCGTGCCTCGACGTCACGGCCAACGGTGTCTCGCCTCGAGCGGGGGTCAGCCGTGAGCAGCTCGACCCTCCTCGACGTCGCGACAGCCTGCGGCTACGAGATCGTCGTCGTCCCGCGAGGTGCTCGGATCGTCGTCGAAGCGCGTCCTAGCGGCAGCGCGGTTCGCGAGGGTTGGACCGCGACAGCAGTCCCAGAAGACCCGAACGCCGTGCGGTACGCCCCTCGGCACTAGACCGGACTGCGGCCCAGCCCGGGCTGCGCATGACCTGCAGCCCGGGCCGCGCAAGGCCGGACCGGTACAGCACAGGTCCCCTTGCCCGATCGGTCTGGGCAAGGGGACCTGTTGGTCTGCGATCCGTGCGTTGGTCTCTTGCCCGCGCGGTCTGGGCAAGAGCGAGGGCTCAGCTGGCCTGGCCGGCGAGCTCGGGGACGCGGTCCGCCGCACGGGCGAGCAAGGCCAGACGGGTCGCTCGGGTGGCTCCGCACCGCAGCGCCGTCTCGATGGTCCGCCGGCTGACCGGACCGGTGTCGGACTCGGCGTCCAGGCGCCGGATGACCTCGATCGCGTCGTCGTCGCTGAGCTCGTTCGCGGGACGGTGCGCACCGGTCCGCGCCGTGGCCTGGACGGCGCGCGACGGACGACCTGCGGCAGCGGTCCGCGCCGCGACCGGGCCGGGCTGGCGCACCTGCGCCTGGTCCGGGGTGTTGGACGACGGGGCGACCACCGCGGCGACGGCGGGCTGGACCGCGGGCTGCGAGGCGGCGCTCGCGGGCACGGCCTCCGCGACCGGGCTGGGCTGGGCGGCCTGCGGCTCCTGGCCCGGGGTGTCGGAGGACGGGGCGACCACCGCGGCGACGACGGGCGCCGGCGCGGGCTGGACCGGGACGGGCTCGTGCGCCGGCTGTGCGGTGGGCTGGGCGAGGGCGCGGTGCTGCGGCGCGGGGGCCGCGACGACGGTCTGCTTCTCGTGGGTACGCGCCGGGGCCGGGGCCAGGCCCTCGGCTTCCGCGTCGCGCTCTTCGCGGGCCCGGCGGCTCACGGCGGCGATGACCTCGATACCGAGGGCGAGGGCGATCGGGGGCCATGCCGCGATGAGGCGTGCGGTCAGGGTGGGCTCGGCGGAAGCGATGTTTGCTCCGAGGCTCGCGATCAGGCCCAGGATGAGCATGATCCATGCGAGCACGGGGGGCTTGCGCTTCGCCTTTGACTCCGCGAGGACGACGGCGGCCGCGGCGGCGATCGCGCCGTCGACGCTGAGCGGCAGGAGCAGCGCGGCGAGCTCAGTCTCGCCCGCTTCCTGGGCGAGGTGCTGGACGTGGGTGAAGCTGATGACCGCGGCGGTGATGGCGACGATGCCGACACCGAGGTTGGCGGTCAGTCGCCCGGGCTCGCTCTTCTTCTTCCTCTTCGGCCCGGGATCGCTCGTGCTCTTCGACCTCTTCGACACTGGGTGTCCTCTCTGGCTCGCGTGGATCGCAGTCACCCATGGAAGGTGCAGATCGGCCGTGTCTGTGACGCCCCTCTTGCCCGATCTGTCGTCAGCGGCCGTTGCGAGGGGCCCGCGCACCCCGGCCGGTGGTAGCCCGCGACTCTCGGAGCGCCGTTCACGACAACGACCGATTCGCCCGCGCATACACCGAGCAGGTCGCGCGCGAGGCCAGGGGCCGCTGTCCATCCGGGCGGCCGCAGAGACGTGCACAGCGCGACCTCGCACGCGACGCCCGCCTCGACGCACTGCGCGGACTGGACCGCCGGACCACCGCCTCCACCGGGTGCGCAGTTCGCGAAGACGTCGGCCACGTAGACCGCGTTTGCGCGCTCGAGCGAGGAATCGACTCGGCGCCTGCCAGGAGCGCCGGTGCGGGTCTAGTTGTCGAACGGCCGGCCCGCGAAGAGGGCTCGTTCGAACTCGTCAGCTGCGATCGGCTGCCCCGCTGTCGCGGAGGCCGCGGCGGCCCAGCCGGCGAGCAGGCTGCAGTAGGCGACGTAGGTCTGGGTGTACCAGTTGTATGTCCCGGCCGGGATCGTCGACCAGCCCGCTGCGTGCAGCGATGTCGCGACCCGGGCGTCGAGGATCAGGCAGGCGTGCTCGGGGCTTCCGCCGCCCACGAAGTAGAGGAACTTGGTGAAGAACGCCGGGCCCAGCCCAGGAATCGTGCCGCCTCCGCGGCGGATCAGCGTCCCGTACGCCGTCGCGGTGTCACCTTCGCGGGCCGCCACCGTGGCTGCGCGGAGAAGTCCTACTCGCTCTTCGCGGGCCGTCGGGTCGGCGAAGGCGGCGATCCGCTGGAGGTTGTTGCGTCGCGACGTCCCCGATCCCCAGGCCAGGACGTGCCAGAGCAGGGTGAGGTACTCGTCGTCGGGCGAGCTCTCCTCGATGTTCGACGCCAATACGAAGAGATCGCCACGGGTGAGGCCCGGTGCACCGCCCTCCCGGGAGATCGGCCGTACCTGGTGGTCCGTCATGCCCGCCGCCGCGAGGTGCTCGTTCCACCACGTTGGGAGCAGCTGGTCGGAGGTGAATCCGTGGCGGACGATCAGGGCCTCTCGGCGACCGAGCCAGCTGCCGGTCCAGGTCGGCGGCTCCAGATCAGGTGGGGGCTCGAGGTTGCGCTGGGCCATGCCGCAACAGTGCCAGTCGCTCGGGCTGCCGAGCAGGAGCGACACGAGCCGCGCGACTCCCCTCGGGGCACGGCGGTCTTGCTGCTGATGATGAGGTGATCTAGGGCGCCTGGGTTGCATCCCCGCGCGAGGTCGTCGACGTGCGGCGCAGATTGCACAGACACGCCGGCGTACCTTGCGCACGACCGGGCGTGTCGCGGTGGTTGCGCAATGTAGGTGGCGGCGGCGCCTACGGTGCCGTCTTCATCGCGGTCGTCCCCGACCCCGGACGTGGGGCGCGAGCGCGCTGACGTTGCGCGCGCTCGTACGCCGCCTGGCGCTTCAGGCCCGTCGCCGTCTTGCTCCACCGTGGCTGTGTGCCGAGCTCGCGCGCGATCTCCTTGAGCCGGGTCCGACGTCGCCGGGTCGGGTCGTACCGATCCGCGGCCAGGGAGGCGAGCACGAGCATCGTCAGGCTGGTGCCCAGCCAGGCCTCGTGTGCGCCGGGTCGCGGATCCGGGGACAGCGCGACCCCGGATTCGGTCCCGGTCCGTTCGGCGATGTAGCGGTCCGCCACGGCGGTCGAGGCGTGGCTCTCGCTCGCGGCGATCCTCCAGAACGAGTACAGGCGCAACCCTCCTTCGAGATCTTCGCAGCGCTCGCGGAACTTGCGTCCCGAGGACTTCATCTCGTCCTCGAGCTCGGCCAGGTACTGCTGGGTCGTAGCTCGGGCGTCCTCGTCGACGTCGCCACCGCTGTTCATGAACTCGGTGAAGGTCTGCTGCCGGTTCTGGGCGTGCTCGCTCATCAGGGCGCGCGCGGCTCGCACCCCGTAGGACTCGATCCACAGCACTGTGACCGCGCACTCGATCAGCTGCCGCACGAGCGGTACGGCCGCCTGGTGCAGGCCCGCGTCGTCCAGGGCCCGGATCGCCCGGGCGAAGTGGTGGCAGTGGCTGACGAGCCCGAAGACGATGATGCCGAGCATGTGGTGCTCGCGCGTGCGCAGCGAGATCGTGCCCGCGTCCATCTCCCACGACGCGAGGATCTCGTCCATCCGTGACCGCACTGCCTCGGGCTCGATCGCCATCCCGGGAACCTACCGCGGACGCACGAGAAGCGGTCGCGCGGCACGTCCGCGCCTCCCGCGTCGACGTCGACGACGATCTTGCTGGAGATGATCGAGCGCCCCGAGCCGCGCAGGGGGTCCGCGGCTGGGGCGCTCGATGTGGTGGTGAGCGTACCCGCACCCACCGATAACCGGGTGCGGTGTGGGTCAGGCGGTGGTGTAGCGGCGGATCGACCAGGCCATGGGCTCGTAGTACGTCGAGCCCTGGAGCTGGACGACCTCGACGTTCTTGCCGGGCCGCGGTGCGTGGATCATCTTCCCGTCGCCGAGGTAGATGCCCACGTGCCCGTAGGAGCCGGGTGCGCCCGATCCGTCCTGGCTGAACGAGATGACGTCCCCGGGCTGCAGCTGGGCCCAGTCTCGCGGCACGGGGGTGCCACGGGAGTCCTTGCCCTGCGCCTCGGCCGAGTGCGGCAGCGTGACCCCGGTCGCGTGGTGCACGGCGTAGATCACCAGGCCCGAGCAGTCGAACCCGACCGTGCTCGTGCCGTCCAGGCTCGCGCTGGAGTAGATCCCGGTCGTCGGGCCGGTGGTGTCCCCGCCACCCCAGCTGTACGGGGTGCCCAGGTAGTGCTGCGCCGCGGCGACGATGCCCGCCCCGGTGCCGTCGCCCGGTCCCGAGCCCTCGCCCTGGCCGCCGTCCTGGCAGCCCTGCACCGCCCCGCCGGCGGGCAGGTTCGCCAGCAGCTGCGGGTCGTCGGTGAGGGTGGCGACCATCTGCACCGCGTCGGGCCACCGGGACTCGTAGTGGTACGGATCGGCGTTGCGCTGCGCCTTGTGCGCCGCGATCGTCGGCTCGAGGTCGTGGTACCCGGGCACGCGCAGCAGGTAGTCGTAGAAGATGTTCGCCGCGCCGCTGGGGTCCATGCGCTGCTCGTATGGGCCTCGCTCAGGCCCGTTCTGGAAGAGCCCGATCGTGTCCGCGCGCACCGCGTCCCCGTGGGCCACGTTCGTCAGGCTCGACTCGGCCATGGCCGTCATGACCGCGACGGTGATCGTCCACACGTCCAGCGACCGCGCCTGCCCCGCCTTGATCACGTACGCCGCGTTGGTGACCTGCTCGCCCTTCCACGCCCCCACCTGCGCGGGCAGCGAGGAAACCACGGGCCGGGCGGTGCCGAGGTTGTCGTCAGGCGTCAGCGGTGCCGGGCCGATCTGCCCGCCCACGACCTGCCCGACCTCGCCGGCGCCGGCGACCTCGACGACAGCTGGCGCGAGCCCGCTCCCGCCCGGCGCCGGAACGATCAGGCCCTGTGCGGTCAGCCACGGCCGCGGGTCCACGGGCTTGCCGTTGACCTCGACCTCGAAGTGCAGGTGCTCCCCCGAGACGTTCCCGGTGCTGCCTTCGACCCCAAGCTGACGCCCTGCCCAGACCTGGTCACCGGTCACGACGCTGCGTGAGGCCAGGTGCAGGTACTTCGTCACCAAGCCGCCGCCGTGATCGACGACGACCATGTTCCCCCCGCCCGTGCTCGTCGGGGTCGACGAGACCACGCCGGCGCTCGCGGCCACGATCGGGCCGCCGACCGCGACGGGGGCGAGGTCAATGCCGGCGTGCAGGCGGTACTGGCCGTGGTTGATCTGGCCGGGGTTGTGCCGCATGCCGAACTCGGAGGTGACCTTGAAGGCACCGGTCACGGGCATGCGCACCGGGCCGCCCGCGGGCATGACGGTCCCGACGGGCGAGTAGCACGCGCTCTGGCTCGACCCGCCGGCAGACAGGGTGATGACCGACATGAGCGCGAACAGCGCGTACACGCCGGGCAGGAGCAGCGCGGCCGCGACGACGGCGGCGATCGCGACCCTCTTCACAGCGCACCCACCGGGGCCGGCTCCGGGGTTGCCCGGGCGACGCGGACCCCTTCGGGCCCGGTCATCATCTCGACGAGGTAGACGCCGGCGTCGGTCTGGACGCGCGCGATCGTGAGCAGGTGCGCGGGTGCGTCCGTGGGCACGATGCCCAGGCTCGCGAGCACCTGGGTGTAGGGCACGGCCTGCGGGTCGACGCCGGCGTAGTCCTGCTGCCCCTGCTCGGTCAGCAGCGGTTCTACCCGAGCCCACCACTGCTCGGGCGTGACGTCACCGTTGGGGCGGGCGAACGCCTCGAGGAACGCCGCGGCCGCGCGCTCGTACGTCGCGAGCTCGGCCGCTTGCCGCTCGTCGCGCGCGACGACGCTCTCGCCCGGGGCCACGGGTTCGCCCTCGCTCTCCCCCAGCTCGAGGTCCTCCTGGGCGTCCTCGAGCTCGGTGTCGGCGCTCGCGGGCGTAGTGGGTTCGGGTGCTGTGGTGGGTGGGGCCGGGTCGGCGCTGGGTGTGGGCGTAGTGGTCGGTGTCGGCGCCGTGGTGGGCTCGGTGGTGGGTGCGGGGTCGGCGGGTTGGGGTCGCAGGAGCCACCAGCCCAGGAGCAGCAGGGCGGCGATGAGGGCGGGGACGAGCAGGCGGCGCATCGCTGGTCACCTCCCGTCACGGCGCGCGGCCGCGCGACGGCTGGGGTCGGCGAGCTTGGCGCGCAGGCGCGCGGCGGCGTCCGTGTCGACGGGCCGGTGCTCGATCACGCGCGGCGCCGTGGCGCGGGGCGCGGCGGGCGCCGGGGCGGGGCGGGCGGGGGCGGCGGAGTGCCGCCCGGGAGCCTTGCCCGGTGCCGTGATCCTCTTGCCCGCCGTCGCGGGCCCTGCCTTGCCCTCGGTGTAGACCGGTGCGGCGGTGGCGCGCGGCGGTGCTGCGGGACGGGCCCGGGTCACGGTCCGCGCACTGCCGCCGACCATCTTGGCCTGCAGGGCGACGCGTCGTGCGGTGCGGGCGGCGTTGACCGTCTTGGCGGCGCCTCGCACGAGCGTCGAGGTGCCGCCGCTGGCGTAGGCCAGGACGGCGTTCGTCCCGGCGCGCGCGAGCCCGCCCATGGCCTTGCGGCCCTTGCCGGCAGCCTCGATGCGCTTCATCTGCGAGCTCGGGCCGACGGGCAGCTGGGCCTGACGGCCCCGCTTGCCGACCGGTAGCGCGTCACGCTGCGCGCCGACGGGGAGGCCGTCGCGCTGGGCCCCGGTGCCGAGCTGTGCTCGCTCGTCGCCCGCGGGCAGACCTCGGCGGTTCCCGCCGGGCAGCTGAGGCGCACCGCTGGGTCCCGGGCCGCCATCCTGGCCGGGCGGCACCTGCGGCCCGGGAGGCCCGGGCGGGTTCTGCGGGTAGATGTCTCCGGCGTCGACGGGCGGGCGGGGGCCGCGCGGGACCCCGCCGAGCACGACCAGCTGCTGGCGCTGATCGATGAACGTACGCGCCGGCTCCTGGGGCGCGGGGACCGGACGGCGGCGCAGATGCGCGAGGGACGACACGGCCGACGCGGCGGTGGCGGCGGTCAGGCCGGGCATCCGCTGCGGCATGCGCGTCGGCCCGCCACCGCCGGGCCGCTGCGCCATCCAGGCCGCCATGCGGCTGCTCATGTCCTTCATCCGCGCGTTCTGGCGCCAGTACACGACCAGGCCGGCGACGATCACGATGTCCGCGATCACGAAGGCGCGCGCCGCGCCGCCGCCCGCCTCGGACGCGAACAGCGACTGGATCACCATCAGGAAGATCGACAGGAAGATCGAGGCGAACACGATGATGAGCAGCGACACGATCGTCTCGGCCGCACCCAGCATGAGCGACCCGCGACCTCCGCCGGGCAGAAGCCCGGTCACGAGGGTGACGATCGACTTCGCTGCCTGGTACATGGCCCGCACGCCGGCGGTGATCACGCCGCCGCCGAGTACCAGGCCGAGCAGGAGCACGACGAAGGCCGCGGGCATGACGACGACGGCCCCCAGGGCCATGCCCGAGGATGGGCTGCCGGCGTAGTCCCCGAGCGTGTCGTCGCACTTGCCGACCGCGTCACGGATGTCGGACTTCCCGCCGTACGGGCCTGCGCGCACGATGTCGTTGTACGCGGCCTCGCACGGTCCCCCGTCGAGCACCTCGCCGAAGTTGATCATCTGGGTCGGCTGGCGCACGAACGTGTCGACGAGCGCCCCGGTCTGCGCCGCCCGCAGCTCGTCGGGGCTCTGGCCCTCACCGTCCCCGGTAGCGAGCTCGGCCGCGAGAGTCTGCCCCATCTGCCCGGCCTGCACGATCAGCCCGTCCGGGCCCGCGACGAACCGCACCGGCTGGGCCAGCACTCCAGACGCCAGGGCTGCGATCACGCAGGCGATTAGGACCTCGTACACCGCGGTCGACGTGCGCCCGCGGACCATCAAGAACATGGCGAGCAGCGCCGTGATCGTCAGGAAAGTCGGCACCGGCCCGATCTGCTTGACCACCTGCTGCATCGCGTCACCGATCGTCAGCAGCGGTGCCGCGATCGTGCTCACCCAGCTGAACGAGAGCACCCAGTCCAAGAACCACAGCGCGAGCGCGCAGTACCCCCGGTACAGCCCCCAGCACCCGTCCGTGATCGAGGCCCAGAAGAACTTGTCCGGGCTCGTGATCCCGCCACGGTTGAGCGACAGCTCGAGGTTCCACAGGTTGATCCCGCGGCTGTCCAGCAGCTCGATCCACGCCAGCGCCCCCGGAGTCTGCGACCCCGGGTTCAACGGCGCCGCGCTCGCGGCGCTCGCGGGCACCACGACGAGCGCGACAACGCCGGTGATGACGCTGGCGAGGAAGGTCAGGGTGCGGTGGAGGCGGGTCATGCGGCGTCTCGCTTGGTGCGTGCGGCGGTGCCGCCGGCGGTGATGGCGGCTGCGCGGTCGGCGCGGGCCGGCAGCAGGATCTTGATCCGCCCGACGTTGCCCGACATGTCGCGCATGGTGGCCTCGCCCCGGCGGTGCTCGGGGACCTCGCGGCCGTCGGCGCCCAGGGGCGAGGTGTCCTTGGTGACCATCTCGATGAGCTGCTCGTCCTCGGGGTCGAGGTCGAGCCAGGCCAGGCCGCGCTTGGCCAGGGTCACGTCGCGGTGCCGCATGAGGATGCGCGTGGGGATCAGGCCGCGCAGCGTGGGCGAGCCGAAGTCGGCCTCCGGGTCGTGGGAGTCGAGCATCACGATGGCGCGGTGCTTGCGGCCGTCGCGGACGAAGTCGACGATCTCGCGCTCGCCCTCGAAGGAGATCGTCATGGAGTGCGCCTCGGAGACGACGAACCCGGCCAGGCGGGAGGTGTCGGCGAAGCAGATCTCGCGGGCGAGCGCGGCGATGAGGGCGTTGAGGGCGCGCCCGAAGAGCTTCTCGAGGCTGAGCTGCTTGAACAGGTGCTCGTGCTCGAGTTCCTCGCGCGAGGGCAGCATCAGCGTGTGGGTGCGGATGACCATCGCCGGGGTGCTCAGGTCCAGGGGCGGCACGTCGCCGTCGAAGATGACGCGCCCGATGTCCTTGCGCGCGAACACCTTGATCAGGCGCGCGAGATCGCTCGCGCCCGGAAGGGTGCAGCCCTCCTCCAGGTGCGTCAGGAGCGCGCCGGCGGAGCCGAGCTGGTAGCGCTGGAGGTACTTCGGGTCCAGGACCTCCGAGAGCAAGATGCCGAGCTCGTCGGTGGGGCGCACGTTCAGCAGGGGGGTGAGGAACGTCTGCATGACGCGGCTGCCGAGCACGGGCCCGAAGACGCGCAGCGGGTCCAGGGACACCAGCGGGTCGGCGACGTTGACGACGACGGCGCTGGTGCGCCCCTGCGTCCACGACGCCCACTCGCCCTTCGCGGTGCGGTCGGCGATGACGAGCTGTCCGCCGCGGTCGATGACGTCGCCGGCGAGCTTCATCAGCGTCGCGGTCTTGCCGGCGCCGAGTTCGCCGGCGACGGCGAGGGACCCGGAGATGTTGCGGTCGGAGGCGCCGTCGAGGTCGTGCAGCACGACGCTCGTCGGCCCGCAGGGAACGTTGGGCGCCATGAGCGGGCCGTGGGCGATGTTCAGGCCGAGCGCGCTGCCCTTGGAGTCACCGAGTCGTACGGAGGCGAACGGGATCGTTGCGGCCAGCGCCTTGCTGGTGGTGATCTGCGCGAACTCGCGCACGACCTGGGTCGAGGGGACCCCCGGGTGCATCGCCCACCACAGCTCCTCCTGGGCGCCGAGCGGGATCGCGAGCTTGTACCCGGTGTCGGCGAGGTAGCGCGACAGGGCGTGCGCCTGGATGCGTGCGGAGTCCGCGGTGGGGCCCGCGACGGCGAACAGGATCGTCGCCTGGGCCTCGACCTCGTTCTTGTCGCTCTCGAGCGTGGCGACGTACTCGGCGAGGTCGCCGGCGACGCGGTCGAGCATGTTCAGGCCGTGGCTGACCTCGCCGTCGCGCTGGGTGTACTGCTCGTTGAGGTTGCGCAGCGCCTTCTGGTTGCGGCTTGCGACCGCGGTCGAGGCCTTGATCGACAGGCGGATGGCCCAGTCGACGTCGAGGCCGGACTCGTCGATGCGGCCGATGATCTCGCTGCCGGGGAATGCCATGCCGGCGTCCGGGACGTCGCTGATGGCGGCCAGGCACTGGTAGCTCGCCTCGACGTCCTCGGCGGCCGTCGAGTCCACGATCTTCAGGAAGCGGCGCTTGACCGGGTTCGCACGCGCGAGCGGGTTCGTCTGGTCGCTTTGCCCACCCTCGTCCAGCAGCGGCGACCCCAGCGCGGCGCCCGACCTCGGGACGAGCAGCTCGCGCGCCACGACGTCCTCGGCCTCGGGCAGGTCGAGGTCCTGGAACAGGCCGCGCCGCAGCGCGTGCTGGTGCAGCCAGACCATCTGGGCCGGCGTCGCCGGGCGCGCCTCGAACGGCCCCGGGATCCGCTCGGCGATCTGGGCGGCCTGCACCAGCCGGCGCTCGACGTCCGCGGCCCGCATCGCCGCCCGCGGCAGCCCCAGCATGTCTCGCAGGTCCGCCGTCGCCGCCCGCACCGGCTCCACGACCCGGTCCGTCGCCTTGTCCACCCCCAGCGGCACCGACAGCCAGTACACGCGCTGCCCCGGACCGATCTCGTCCAGCGAGTCCAGCGTCGCCTCGCACTCGGCCACCCAGTCCGGGCACCGCTCGACGTCGACGTCCTCGAGCATCTTGGACACGATCACCGCCGGGTCCAGACCAGACCTGACCCCCAGCAGCAACGACTCACCGGGCAGGCCGCGCAGCAGCGCCGTGTGCAGCGCGCGCACGCCCCGCTTGTCCTTCGTGGGGCGCAGGCCGTACGGCAGACCGGTCAGGATCCAGTCTGCCCAGACCGTGCCGGACCGGGTCCAGCGCAGGTTCGCGGCCATCGAACGGGTCGGGGTGCGCATCAGTCGTCCTCCTGCTGGTGCGTCGAACCGGCAGAGGCCAGCAGCTGCTGGACCCCCGTGAGAGCTGGAGCTGGTGCCTGCACGGCACGCGCCGTCGCCGGCGTGGGGCGCAGCGGGCCCGGCCGACGCACCAGCGTCAGCGGCCGCTCAGGCTCGCGTCCGCGACGACGTCGCCGACCACCGCGCCGCTCAGGCGACCTCGAACCCAGCGCCGCGTCGTCCACGTCGGCAACCGGGGTGCAGCGGTTGACGACCACCCGCGAACCCACGACATGCGGGGGGCGAATACGCAGCGCCGTCCCGCCCAGGACACCCTGGGCGGGACGCGACAACGCCCGCACCGCACCCGCCGCCATCGACAGCGGGTTGCGCATACCGACCGGCAGCTTGCCGACCAGCAGAGTCACCCCGTACGCGACACCGAGCACCACCACGGCGTTACCGATCAACCCGAACTGGCCCCACAGCCACGTGGTCTTCAACCCCACGACCAGGACCAACACACCGGCGCCGAGCTGGGTGTACGTGTACGGCCCGCCCCAGATCGTCCCGCCACTCGGCGTCTTCCCGATCAGCTGCGGGAACTTCCGGGCACGCGTATACCACCGGACCACCTCGTAGCCCGGATCCTCAGACCGCGGAGCGCTCGCCATCGCCCAACCGACCTAGACGTCGAAGTGCAGGGACGGCACCACCTGCACCTGCTCCGACACGACACCGACGGCCAGGTCCTCGTCGACCATGTCCTTCACCTTCGTGACGTTGAAAACGCCCCAGATGAACACCCCAGCCGCCAGCAGCGAGATGACGATGCGGGCCATCGCACCCCGCGACGCGAGCGCCTGCCAGATCACGAAGATGATGCCGAGCGTGATAGCCACACCCCGCGCCAGAGTCTGCGCGCTCGTGTTGAGGTCAGTCGCCTTCCCGATCAGCCCACCCCCGTCCTGCGCCGCCATGACGACAGCACCGGGGTCGACAGACGCGACGTGAACAGAGGCCTCCTGGGCCAAAGCCATGAACGTAGACATGTTGTCGTGCTCCTCCTACGGGGTGGGCGCCGGCGAGGCCTCGCCGGTCGCATCGGTACTCGGCGCGCCAGAAGACGGCTCACCACCCGGCGCCACCACGGCGCCGGAATCCTCAGAAGCAACCGGGACCGGCTCAATCGCCGTGACCTCCCACCGGCCAGCACGAGCCGTCAGACCCAGCGCATACGTCACCGCCGCCACCTGCTCCTGCGACACCACGGCGCTCGCGGACGCCAGCACGTGGGCGGTCTCGCCGTCGGCCGGTGTTGCACCGTCCTCGGCGAGCTGCGTGGTGCTGCGCAGCTCGGCGAGCTTGACGCTCGTGTAGGGCGGCGGGGTGACGGGCAGGATCGTCGAGCCGGGGGTGACGTACCTCGAGACGTCGCCGGCGCCCGTGAGGTAGGCGGACAGGAACTGCGTCACGGTGTCCGCGACCGGCGAGTTCATCGCGATGTGGGTGCGGTAGGCCCCGGTCGAGCCGCCGACGACGACCGGGGCCGCAACCGCGGCCGGGAGCGTGAGCGCGCTGAGCGCGCCGGCGTCGTCGACGCGCACGGGCACCTGGTAGTAGCGGCGCGCGGTCTGCTCGCTGTCGTCGGTGACCGTCGCGGCGACCAGCACGGACCAGGTCCCAACACCGCCGGGGGTGATACCGGCGACGTCGACGTCGCTCACGTCGAACGGGACATTGGAGAGGGTGACGACGGCGGCGTCCTTGACGAGCGCCTGCAGCGCGTCGGGGCTGTCCTGGGTGCTGGTGAGCCAGACCGTGACCACGCGCTGGGCGAACTCGCCCACCGCGGCGCGCTCGTCGGAGAGGTCCTCGACCGGGGCCACGGTCGCGACCGGCCCGGTGGTCTGCTGGTTGAGCAGGATCGCGTAGGCGGCGCCGGCGGTCCCGACCGGACCGAGAGCGAGGCAGGTGAACAGGCCGAAGGTGGCCAGGCGCGTGGACCATGTCGAGACGACCTGGTCCGTGGCCGAGGCCACGGGGAGAAGGTCTTCGGTCTGCTCGTCGACGACATCGTCGGGTTCGGGCTTCGCGCGCCGGAGCGTCAGGGCGGGGCTCATGCTGCGTCACCACCGGAGGCGACCGCGAGCACCGGTGCCGGCAGCCCCTGCGGCCGCGGCCGCGCACGGTGCTCACCCAGGGCCGGCACCACCATCAGCGGGGGGCGCGACTCCCCGGGGCGGCGCATCCGACGCACAGCGCTGCGTACCGCCGGCGACTGCGCGCGCTCGAGCGCGGACCGCATAAGGCCGGCGGCGTCCTCGTCGAGCGGGCTGGCCGCGAGCGGCCCCAGCGCCTGAACGATCTCCTCGCGCGCCGCGTGCACGGCAGCGGCGTCGACAAGGTCGCGCGGGGCGCGGTTCGTGCTGGTCATCTTCGGTCTCCTCGAGCGACTAGGCGTCATCGATCCACCTGTGGAAGGTGCGCGAGGAGGTGCCCCTGTGACGGACGATTCGCGACCGAGTTCGCGCGCCAGGATCAGGCGACGTCCGATCCGGGGCACCGACGCCACGGCGCAGCGGGCAAGAGCACCCCGGGGCCCGAGATCCCTTGCCCCGCAACGAATCTCGACCTGGCTCCGACTGGGCAAGAGACCCGGCAAGGGGCCCGGAGTTGGCTGGTCACAGGACGCAGGAACACCGCGCCGACGACCCACACCAGGTGGACGCTTCGCGGCAAGTGTTTCTACGGTCCAGGCAGAAGCGCACGACACCCAAGGGGGCCCACCGTGACCACGAACACCCGGCTGTTCCGCCAGCACAACACCGCGCCGCAGAACGTGAAGTCACGCCTGCTGCAGCAGCTCACCCAGGAGTGGGCGGCACTCCACGCCCAGCCGTCCACGACCCGGATCGTGCGCCGCTGGGCCCGCGACGAGCACGCCCTGACCGGGCTCACCCGCCCCGGCGACATCGTCGACGCGATCGACGCCGGCGACTACACCCGGACCAACGAGCTGCTCCTCGCGCTCATCCGCCTCTTCCAGAACGGGCAGCAGCTCGCCGGCCGCACGATCCTCCAGGCGATGCTGCCCAAGCTCACCCGCATGGCGAGCGCCGCACGCGACGACAAGGTCTCCCCCATCGGCGCCGGCCACGACTCCCACGAAGACGGCCGACACATCGTCATCGCCGAGTTCTGGGACGTCATGGCGCACTACCCCGTCGAGCGCCGGGCGACCCGGGTCGCGGCCAACCTCGCACTCGACACCCTCCATCGCAGCACCGCGCAGAAGGACCGTGGCAAGCTCCAGGAGATCCCCATCGCCCCCGACGACCTCTGCTCCACCACAAGCGCGATCGCCATCGAGACCCGCGCCCACCAGCCCTTGCTCGGCCAGAACCCGACCGACCCGAGCGACCTGCGCGAGATCACCGAGGAGTCCGACCTGCTCCAGGTCATCCACTGGGGCATGGCCAGGAACGTCATCACCCGCGGCGAGGCGCAGCTGCTCGCCAGCACCTACCTGCCGGACAACCTGCGCGCGCAGATCCCCGCCGTCGCGAGGGAGCTCGGCATCACCGAGGACAACGTCCGCCAGCGGTGCTCGCGCGCCAAGCGCAAGCTCACCCAGGCCGTGCGCGCCGAGATGGAACAGCCCATCGACCTCACCGCGGCCGCGCCCGGCGCGCGCGCTGCGTGACGGCCCGCCGAACACCACGCCGAAGGGATCCGCCATGGCCGCCACGACCAACCCGCACCAGACGATCGCCCGACCTCGCGTAATCGTCGAGCCCATCAACCCGAACGACCGTCACACGCTCTTCCGCGCACGCTGCGAGCACTGCCCGTGGGTCTCCGGCAAGTCCGTGAAGACCTGGGTGGAGGGCACCGAGGCTCGCCTGCAACCGCATCGCCCACCGCGCCGGCAGCTGGCCCTGGCCGTCGAGGTCGTGCGCGAGAACCCCGACGTGACCGGCGCCCGCTTGGCCGACGAACTGACGCGACGTGGCCGCCCGGTGAGCACCCGGTCCGGCCAGCGCTATCGCGCCCGCGCACTCGACGCGCTGGCCGAGACGCCGGTGTCTTGACCGCTGACCGGACACACGTAAGCCCTCATCTGCGTAACGGCGTAGATGAGGGCTTACGTATTTACGCGCATCCGCGCTGGCTGCTCAGATGATGCGCGGAGAGGTGACTGGAGGGAAAGCGTTCCGTGGTTCCGTTTCGAACCCGAAGGCCTTCCCGTGTGGACCGAATGCGCCGTGCATCCCTGCTCGAACGATCATGTGCCACCACCCGACCACCGAGTCTGCCAGGCGTCCGTGGACGACTCGTAGGTACTCGTCCAACGCGTCGATTGGGCCGGTTCCGACCACCTCGCGCTCTCGGGCGCTCAGGTCCGCGTGGTGCTCGATGCAAGCGCGTTCTGCTTCGTCCCACATGTCCGACGGCGACTCCCATTCCTGCGGCTGCGATCCCAGGGTGTCGAGGTAGTAGAAGCGCCCAGAACGCCCGTAGGCGTCGAGAGTGCGCGAGAGAAGTGGCCACACGGGGTCATCGTCAACCGCTGCGACGAGGGTGCTCACGTAGCTCTTGCCCTCTGCGGCGGTCCATGTGCGCAGGTAGTTGCGGAGCTCGGCGTCCATCGCGTCGATCTTGTGGCCCCAGCTCTGGCTCATCTCGTTCTTGGTAGGCCACGCGCCCGCATCGTCGAGGGCGCGCAACCCTAGTGCGACCTTGAGCATCTTCTCGACACCGATCGACAGGGTGGTCAGTACCGCATCCTTGTCCCGCGAGAAGTACAACGCTTCTTGCAGCGTATGGACTCCATGCGCCAACAGTTGGCGTGCCGACTCTTGCTCGAACAGGAGCGCAAATCCTTGCTGCTGGGTGAGGGCGTCAGGCTTGGGCGTCATGCGCCGTGACCCTACGCGTTGGGTCGCGCCTCAGTGGCCGTCCTCGCTCAGCCACGCCATCGTGGCCGCGAGGTCCGCCATCACCTGCTGGCGGTTTGCCGTGTACGTCGTTCCGTGGGGCTGGTCTTGGCTGGTGGCCGTCGTATGCGGTGGAAGTTGAAACGTGACGTAGCCGGACCTGCGGCAGTACATGGCCGATCGGCTGCGTCGGGGCGATAAGCGCCCCGCGCTGCTCATCGTCGATGAGTTCCCCCAGCTCGTGACCGAGGAGACCGACCCCGGCGACGTCGCGGCCGCGCTCTTCGAGACCGCGCGATCCGCCGGACTCGGGCTGATCCTCGCCGGGCAGTCCGTCGCCGGACTCTCCGGCGACGAGGCCATGCGCCAACGCGCCCTGTCGTCGGGCGCAGGGCTCATCGTCGGCCGGTCTAAGGACCCTGAGGCCGTCGTGCAGCTCGCCGGCACCGTGATGCGTATGGAGGCATCCGGTGAGGCGCACAGCGGCGAGCTGCGATCCGGACGCGCCCAACACACCTACGTCATCCCGCCCCAGGTCGTCCGAGAGGCATGGGACGGGCGATTCTGGCTCATCCACCGCGGCGCTATCGCGCCGTTCCGGGTCCTCCCTCCCGCTCCCGCTCCCGACCAGGTGGAGGCGACGAACCAGGAGCCCATCCCCGCCGGCGCGCCGGCACCAGCGGGGACCGTCGTCGAGCCGGTCCCCGGCGGCGACGAGCTGCACGACGACGACGCGTCCGAGGCGGCCGCCGTGGAGGCCCTGGCGGAAGCCGGCGAAGCGCCGGCGCCGGCGGTTCAGACCGACGAGCCCGTGGCCGCGCCCGAGCGCGAGCCTGAGCCCATGGCCGCCGCGTCGGCGCCGCGGCCCGCACCCCGAGGATTCAGCGCCGCGCGACGCACCACGACGAAGCAGGGAGGTTGACGTGCGTTTCTACGTGCACGCCGGCCGGCAGGTCCAGGTTCGTTACCTCGACCCCAACGGGCGCGAAGGGTGGGTCTGGCTCTGGGCCGATGCCGTCGAGCGTCGCTGACGAGCGTCCGTCGGTAGGCTCCGCCCGTGCACATCACCCTTGCGGCAGCGGCCGACACATCCGGCGGCGAAGCCTGGTGGTTGGCGCCGCTCGTGGGGATCGTTGTAGGCGCCCTCGGATTCTCGGGCGGACTGCTGGTCCGGCGCCACGAGGCGCGACAGGCCAGAGACGAGATGACGCGGCGCGCGGCCGCCGACGTGATGAGCGCGGCGGTCGCGGTTATGCGCGCCGCGGTGGTGGCGTACGAGGCGGGGCAGCCGGAGGTCTGGAAGTACCAGCCCAGACGCCGCGCGAAGCGGAGCGTTTACGACCGGTACAACGATGCTCTTGAGCACGCTCACAGGTGCCGCGGTGTCCTAGCGATCTGGCGCCCGGAACTGAGGGAGCCAGCTGAGGCGCTCATCCTCGCGTACATGCACTTTGATCCTGCCACCAGAGATGAGGACGACGACGCACGTATCGCCGCCGAGAACGCGTTTCTTGCGGCCGTACGGCGGGTGCTGGACTAGACGCCCCCGGTCGGGTGCTTGGGCGCGTGGCGGGCCTGGGAGACGGACGGGCTGCCGCCCTCCGCTGCGCTCCGGTTGCCACTGAGAAGCCCGTGCACGAGCCCGCAGTAGCGCGGCAGTACGAGCGCGCCGGTAGCGTGCGCCCATGGAGGCGTTGAGCCAGTGGCAGGGTCTTATCGGCGTAGTTGTCGGTGTTGTCATCACGGGTGCTCTCGGGCTCCTGACCACGTTCATAACCCAGCGCTCACAGAGCGTCGCGCGTGAAGAGGCACGACGAGAAGCGCGCGCGGATCTACGACGGCGGGTCTACGCGGACTACCTGGTCAAGGCTCAGAAGCTGGGCGACGAGAGCGCGAGCTGGGTGGACAGTCGCGGGAAGAAATACCCGGACGACGCCGTGCGAGTCGCCGCGTATTCCAGGGAGGTGGGCACCACAACGCACGAGTACGACGCCGCGCACCGTCATGCGATGCTGGCCGCCGGCCCCCAGGTGCAGGAACCCCTAGCGATCTACAACGCGTGGCTGCGACACGCGGTCGCGGAGACCATCGTGGAGCGCGGTCTAGGACTTGAACGATGGGATGACCACGAGGCCCCCCTAGTCGACGCGATGCGCACCGAAATCGACGCTGACACGATCATTCGTGACCGGCCGGCTGCTCCCGGGCGGGCTGCACCTGGGCCGGTCGCTCCCAGGGAGACCTCTCCTGGGGCCGCCAAACTGTGACGCCCGTTGGTGGATGCTGCCCCCAGGCGTGGAGTGTCCCGTGGGTCCGGGCCTGTATCGGAGGCAGCACGAGAGTAGGGCCAGGTCCGGAGGCGGTTAGGCCGTGTCTCCTTACTCCCGTGCGACCGACGGTGGAAATGCGCGCATGCTCGTCCCGTCGGCGAACAGCGATGCAGCACCGACCGATTCTCGGGCGTGCTTAGCGGCTCTGTCAGGCGTCCCCGCCGCCGTTCGCCTCCCACATGAGCGACATGGCCGTATGTGCCGCGAGGCCAGCGAGTGTGACGGCCTCCTCAGCCTGCTCTGCGGTGATGCCAGCGCCACCACCGACGACCCCGGCCTCGTCGTCCACGTCAACGTACAGACCTGCCATCCGGCTGAAGAAGTCGTCCTCGGCGTCGTAGTCGTGCATCTCGGAGAACCAGTCCTCAATGTTCACGACTCCGCTGCGGACACCTTCGGCGAACGCCAGCATCTGACGGGCGGCAGCGATCTTTACCTCGTGGCGATCCTTCTTAAACGGCTTCGTACTGTCGTAACGCAGACGGTCATCGGTCAAGCGCGCCTTGCCTGCCTCCTCGATCGCGAAAGTGCCCAGAGCGAAGGCCCGGGCGTAGCGCCCAGCCTCGAACAGGATCATGGCGTCACTCGCGAGTTCGTGGGCGTTGCGAAGCGTTGCGACGATGTACCGCGCGCCCAGCGAGGCGGGATCACGGCTGAACTCGGGCGTGCTCTCGCGAGAGGTGTCGGCCATGAGCCGAGAGTGTAGAACTGCGCGGTGTCCGGTAAAGGACGCTGAGCCCCGCGTCGATACTGTCGGATCGCATCGCAGAACCGACCGTTTGTGACCACGGCCCCCGCTACGGTCCGGACGCAGCGAAACGCCGTGTCAAAACCCGTGGTCAAAACCCCGTCGCACTCACAACTCTCGACGGGGGTTTTCGCTACGGTCAAGGCCATGGCGCACACCTACGGCTACGCCCGGGTCTCGACCACTTCACAGAACCTCACTGCCCAGATCGACGCGCTCACCGGTGCCGGGGAGGTGGATGTCCGCGACGTCGTCGCGGAGAAGGCCTCCGGCACCCGGGAGGACCGGCCCGAGCTCACCCGGCTGCTGGCCGGGCTGCGTGAAGGTGACATGCTCGTGGTGACTAAGCTCGATCGGCTCGGGCGGTCCGCCGCACATGTTGCCCGGCTCGTGCGCGAGCTCGACGAGCGCGGCGTCACCCTTCGGTCGCTGACGGAAACGATCGACACCTCGAGCGCGGCGGGCCGGCTCATGGTGCACGTGCTCGCCGCCGTGGCGCAGATGGAAGCAGACCTCGCCCGCGAACGAACCCTGGACGGACTCGCCGCTGCGCGGGCCCGCGGCCGTGTCGGTGGCCGGCCCAGCGTGATGACTCCCGAACGGCTTGCGGCCGCGCGCGCGTCGCTCGCTGGCGGGCAGCCCGTGCCTGCCGTTGCGCGCGCGCTCGGGGTTTCCCCGGCCACGATCCGGCGGCATATGCGCATCGGGGGTGAGAGCTCGTGATGGACGAGTTCCTGCGCTGGGTTCCCATCGGGATCTCCGCGGCGGCGCTGTGGGTGGGAGTCGTGAACTGGCGTCGCACGTCGCGTCTGGATCGGTGGCAGCACGCGGGGTCAGTGACGGTGTACGAGACGTGGGTTCTCGGCGAGATCAACGCCGAGAACCACCCCGAGGTTGTCGTGCGTAACGACGGAAACACGACCGTGCAGCTCCTCAACTTCGGACTCGCCTACGGCAGCTGGTGGGTGACTGATCGCCATCGGCCCGAGACGTGGGCGGTGCTCCCTCTCCCGCTGCATGGTTCGATCCGGCCCGGTGAGGAACTGCGATGCCCGGCGCCGGACCCGATCAGCTTCTACGACCGGTCGTTCCCTTTCAGCGACCTTGGCCCAGTCGCGACGATCGAGGACGTCAACGCTCGACGCTGGGTCATCACACGAGTAGATCGCCGGCCTGCGCCCAGCCCTCACCGTCCGCCTCGACGGCGTGACGCGTGGTTCGAACGACAGTCGTGGTGGGAGCGATGGGACGAGCGGTTGACGACCCGGGCCATGCGCGCTGTGGAGAAGTCACCCGGGCGCTGGCACCCCGTTCCGATGCTCATCGACTGGGTGTGGGGGTGGAGGCCTGGATCGGAGGAGCCCACGATGGGTCCGCTGAAGCAACCACGCGCCTGGCGCTACGCGAACGGCGCCGAGTGGCGGGTACCGCGCATCGACACCGTGCCGCACTACACCTGGCGCGACGGACTGCCCGCGGTGCCGACGCCTCCGCCCCCACCCCCGGCAAAGTAGGACCAACACCCGATTTACGTATACGCTATTGCCATGAGCGGTGAGCGGAAGGTGCGCGGGAAGGACGTCGACGACGGCCAGATCCAGGCTTGGGCCGACGAGGCCGAGGCCGGCTATGACGTCAAGTCGTTGCGTCGACGCGGACGCCCAGCCGCCGGAGACGGGCCCGGGGTTGTCGTGACCGTGCGCCTGGACGCCCCGACACTAGCCGCGCTCACCGAGCGGGCAGAGGCCGAAGGGCTGCCAAACCGCACAGAGGCGATCCGGGCCGCGGTCCGCGCGTGGACGCACGTCGCGTGAAGCTCCACGCCTCGGCACGTAAGCACTTCAAGCGGGACAGATTGAGCGAGACCGGGGTCCTCCTTGCTGCGCAGCAGCCTGCCTACCGTGCGCCGCTCGACGACGAGGACGACCCTCGCCGCTGGCTCTTGCTCGGGTTCGACGACACCGGCCGACTCCTCGAGCTCGTCGTGCTCATCTTCGACTCAGGCGACGAGCTGCTGATCCACGCGATGAAGGCGCGCCAGCAGTACTTCGACCTCCTGGGCTAGTGAGAGGACGCCTTCATCGTGTAGCCAACACCGAGAGAGACCAGGCTCACCGCTGCGACGGCGGCACAGACCCACGTCCAGCCGTTCGGGGGAAGCGCGGTAAGCCAGAACGTCAGGAGACCTCCACCACTGACGCCAAGGAAGCCCCACCCTGCTTCAGTTAAGAACCCCGCCATCCGTGGGACGCCTCGTCCGATTCTCAGTTGCTGGGCGGCATGTTCAACATGGCGAGGCCCCACCGTGTCGGCAGCGGAACGGTCAGCTACTCGCTCTGCGGTGGCGAAGAGCTCCTGAGCTTCCTCGTCGAGTGCTTTCGCAGCCGCCGCTTCCGCCCCTGCCGACCAAGTGAACGGCTTAACCATCCAGGGCCGCCCTTCTCCGGCGCATGTTTGAGTGCCGAGTCCATGCATCGAGCGCTGCACGAGAGGCCCGCTCACGCCGCTTTCGTCGCGCCCGAGACCGTTTGCTGAACCGGATGACCGTCACCACGAGCATGAGAAGCGCGACCGCAACCACGAAGCCCGTCACCATCACCAAGGCCGACTTTTGGTCCGTGAAGTCGACAGAGTCCCCCAGGCCGAGAGCAGTCAGCACGCCAGCTCCGAGGGCCAGGGTGGACGTCAGGAACGTCGCCGTCCACTCCCGGAAAGCTCTGTACCGGCGCTCAGAGCGTGCCGTCTCTGTGAGCTTCGTTCGGAACTGATCGACGTCCTCAACAGGGCCCTCTTCGAACTCCACGCCAAACCCCAGGACCTGCCATGATGATTTGCGCCTGGTCATGTACGAACGGTAGTCCGTGCGGACGAGGCCGCTACGCGGCGGGGTCGTCGAGGCGGGAGAGGTCGACGCCGGCATCCCGGGCTTCTTTCAGCCGGGTGGAGACGAGGCCAGGGCTCACGCTGAGCTGACGCGCGATCGCGCGCACACCGAGGCCCCGACGGTGTAGCTCGATGATCTGTGCCCGCCGCTCGTCGGCGCGGGCTTCGTAGACGCGCCGATCCTCCGCGACGGTGTAGCGGATCGTGCGCTCGGAGACACCGAACTTGCGCGCGAGCTCAGAGGCTGTGCCCCGTCGTTTGGGGCGGACTGGGGTAGTCATGACTCCCCCAGGATCGCAGCTGCACGGGCCGCTACGCGCGCTTGACGGGTCTCAGCGGACTTCCGCCCACCTTTCCGCCCGCGGGCGGATTGGATCGCGACGAACGTGGCTCCGTAGACCGCCTCACCGTCCGCCCACATGGTGATCCAACGGTGGATGCTCGCGGCGATCGCGCGCGCTTCTGAGGCCGGCAGCGGCTCGGAGAACTCGACGTTACGCGCGTTGACCTCCGCGTGGATCGCGGAGGCAAGGCCCTCGGGGTCCCCGAAGTGGTGGCGCAGAGCGCGGTAGGCCCAGTGCCGGGCGGACTCGAACAGGGAGCAGTTACGGCCGAGGCCGACGACCTCACCGCGGCGCTTCGTGCCCTCACGCCACCGTGGCGGCGGCATGTGGTCGCCTAACTCTTCTTCGAGCTGCGCCAGGTCCCACGTGTTCGTGTGCAGCCACTCGGCTTCCCACGAGTCGTGCAGGGGGTTCTTCGTCATGAGGCCCGAGTAAGCCTTGTCACCGTCGAGCGCGCGGCGCAGGCCCTCGGTCACGGCGGCCGCGTAGGCGAGCGGCTTGCGCCGCGCGTACTCGGTGCGGGTGACTGCCTCAGCCAACGTCCAGATCGCGTGCGCGTGGCCGTTGCGAGGGTTCGAGACGATCGCGTTGGGCAGCGGGTGCGAGCCGACCGACGACAGCGCGCGCAGCGCGGCGTCTGGGTGGTCGACGTCGACGACCAGGAGGTTCGACATGCCGGCGGGGTTGGTCTCGATGTAGCGGTGACCGAGCGCGATCGGGCGCGGACGACGGTAGATGCCGGCGGCGAGGTCGTTGGTCGAGTAGGGGAACAAAGGAAGCCACATCTGCTCCCACTGCTCGCCCGTGGTCGCGGTGGCGTCCTCGGCCGCGCTCGTCGTCATGGCGGCAACACTCTCGCGCCGACGTCCAGATGCCGGCGCGACACGTCGCGGGTGTTCAAGGTAGGACTCGGAGCGGAGCGTAGGCCCTCCCGGCACCGGGAGCCGCGCCCACCGAGCTACTCGTCGCGCTTCGGCGCGGTCGCGGGGCGCCTTCGTGCAGGATGAGTGCCCATGAAGTCACCACCCGTCCGCCGGGGCGGCGACATCGACCTCGGGCACCTCCTGCTCGCCGCAGGCGTCGAGCTCGACACCACCATCGTCATCCGGCACACCTACAACCCCGACGGGCTCACCGGCCCCCACGACCTCACCACGCAGAAGGTCCACGCCTACACGCGACGCCAGGGATTCCGGAAGTTCCCCGCCGCCCCGCCCAAGCACTGGCTCATCTTCGTGACCGACGGCGGCTTGCGCTCACGCTTCCTGACTGCCTACGACAACCGCGGCGAAGTGACCGCTGAGCGGACTGCGACCCACCGCAGCTTCGACCTCGAACCTTCCGACCTGCTCACTACCCTCCGTGGGCGCCTCGTGGTCCAGTGGTCCAAGGACGCCGTGAACTGGGTCAAGCAGGGCCGCGCTGCGGCGCAGTTCACCGTCCTCGAGATCGCGGATCCCGCCGAGGTGACCTTCCCTGGCTTCGACAGGCTCGTGATCGACTACGCCACCCTCCTCGACGTCGTCGAGAGCTCGCGCTACCGCTCCTGGCAGGCGGCGCTCGCCTCCGTCCAGGCCATCTACCTCATCACCGACTCCCGCACCGGCCAGCACTACGTCGGCAAGGCCGACGGCGGCGAACGACTGCTCGGGCGCTGGAACACGTACGCCCGTACCGGCCACGGCGGCAACGTCGCCCTCACCGCGCTCGCCGGCCTCGACCCCGACCACGTCCGCGACTTCCGGTTCAGCATCCTGCGAGTCTTCGGCCCCGACACGCCTCGCGTAGATGTCGACACCGCCGAGGAGCACTTCAAGCGCGCCCTCATGACCCGAGAGTTCGGCCTCAACCGCAACTGACCCACCCCGCCGCTACCGTCGTCGTCATGCTCGACACCAGCGCCCTGCCTCTGCGCGAACTCCTCGCCACGTCGATCGCGATCTCCACCGAGCTCCGGCGTCGTGGCTACGTCCGCACCGGCACCTCGCTCGCCGGCGAGCTCATGGAGCACGTCGTCGCTGCCGCGTACGACGCCCGCCTCGAGGCCCCTATCAACGCAGGCTGGGACGCCGTCACGAACGACGGAACGCGCATCCAGGTCAAGACCCGGTTCCTCGAACCCGGAGCCCGCCGACCCTTCACGTTCAAGACGCTCGACTTCGACATCGCCGTCATCGTCTGGATCAACGCCGCCAGCTTCACCATCGACTGGGCCCGGGAGATCCCCCGCGTCGAGCTCGAGGCGATCGTGGCACCGCACTCCGCGGGCTTTCGGCTCTCCGCCTCCCGGACGATCGCCCACGAGGCGGACGTGACCAGTCGACTCCGCGCCGCCTTCGACGCGTTGGCGTGAACGCGCCACGCGCGGGCACTCTGCAGACGACCTACCGACAGGGCTGGACGGAGCCCAGCAGCAACGCCGCGACAACGCTGCGTCACCCCCACTCCCAGCGCGCCCGACCTACCTCATCTCGTCAGCACGCCAACGACCGCATGCAGCATCGCCCACCCCAGCGCGACGAACGCCCACAGGCGCGCGCGCCCGATCAGCGCCGTCGCGCCCGGCTCCCGGTCCTCGACACCAGCGTCGACCTTCTCGACGTGCCCCATCACGCGCCGGATCTGGATCCGCGCGACGAGCATCATCACGAGCCAGACGCCGAGCCAGACCCCCTGCACCACCTGGCCGACGCTCACGACGTGGCATCCTCCGGGTCCGACTCGGCCTGGACCTTGCGCAGGAGCGCGCGCCCCTCAGGGTCGCCCTCCGTCGCCTGCTCCAGGAGCTCGCGCACGTACGCCCGCCCCTCCTCGCCCCGCAGGATCCGCTTCCCGCGCCCGATCTGCCGCGCGTCGGACTCGGCCCAGGCCGATAGCTCGTCGTAGTCGACCATCCCGGTCAGCTCCTCCCCAAGGGTGCGGCGATCGAGCCCAGCCTCTCAGACCCCGCCCACGACACCCGGAGGCTGGCCTCTCGGGTGTCAGCGGCGCCTGGCAGGGTGCGAACGTCCGTTCCAACAAGCAGGGGAGAGTCACGATGGCAGACGAGAGCAGCACCAGCCAGGCACTGCTGATCCTGGAAGCCCTTGCGCGGGTGCTCGAGTCCGCAGAAGACGGCCTCACCGGGATCGAGGACGCGAAGCTGCACGCCGGCTACACCCGCGCGGCGGCGGAAGCCGTCATGCGCGACGCCGGGATCACCGCCGAGCAGCGCAAGGCCGCCGAGGAGTGGGGGCTGAACGAGTGGGTGAACTCGCTCATCACGATCTTGTACCCGGGCGAGCAGGTCGAGGCGCGCCACGCCCAGCTGCTCCAGCAGCAGAGCTGAGCGCCACCGCAGCTGATCTGACAGGCTGTGTACCGGACTGTAGGCATCTGTTGCGTATTCACAACAGGTGCCTACAGTCTTGAACCATGGACCTGGTGACCAACCCGTACACGCCGTCCGCCGGGCGCCGCCCGCTCGAGCTCGCCGGCCGCGACCGCGAGCTCGACGAGATGCGCGTCCTCGTCGCCCGCGCGCAGGTCGGCACAACCGGGCGCGGGCTCGTCCTGAGCGGGCTGCGCGGCGTCGGCAAGACCGTCCTCCTCCGCGAGCTGCATGCGATCGCGGACGACGCGGGTTGGCTCACCTCCGAGATCGAGGGCTCGCGTCTCACCGGCGCGAAGGCGAGGTCACGGGCGACCCTCGCTCGTGACCTCGTCGCCAGCGCGCGGCGGCTGCGCTCGCGCACGACCGTGCTCACCGACAAGCTCCGCAGCGCGCTCGAGACGATCGGCGCGTTCTCGCTCAAGCTCGGCGTCGCCGGCGTCGAGCTCGGTGTCGAGCGGCGCGAGGGCCGCGCTGACACCGGCGATCTCGGGTTCGACCTCGAGGAGCTCATCACCGACGCCGCGCCCGCGCTGAGCGAGCAGGGCATCGGGATCGCCGTCTTCGTCGACGAGATGCAGGACCTGGACGCCGAGATGCTCGGCGCGCTCCTCAGTGCCCAGCACCGCGCGGCGCAGCGCGACATCCCGTTCTACGTCGTCGGCGCCGGTCTGCCCAACCTCCCCGGGGTCCTGGCCGAGTCGAACTCGTACGCCGAGCGGCAGTTCGACTACCGCACGATCGCCGCCCTCTCCCCCGACGAAGCGCTCCAGGCGCTCGTCGCGCCCGCGGCCGCGCGCGGCGTCACCTACGAGCAGCGCGCCGCCCAGCTCCTCATCCACGTCACGGACGGATACCCCTACTTCATCCAGGTCTACGGCGACCAGGCCTGGCGGCTGTCGGTCGGCCCCGACACCATCACGTACACCGACGCGCTCGAGGCCCACGCCGCCGGCACCGAGGCCCTCGACTTCGGGTTCTTCACCTCCCGCTGGGAACGCGCGACCGACGCCGAGCGCCGCTTCATGCGCGCCATGGCGCAGGACGACGGCCGCTCCGTCGCCAGCGAAGTCATGACCCGCGTCGGCATGCCCGGCACCTCCCCCGGCCCGTACCGCCGCAGCCTCATCGCCAAGGGACTCATCTACTCCCCCGACCGTGGCCAGCTCGCGTTCACCGTGCCCCACATGGCCGACTACATCTCCAGGCGCCTCGACGACGACTGACCACCTCGTGTCAGAGGCCCCCGCTACCCTGCGTCGACATGGGCACCGAGGGGGCACTCACCCACCGCGTTGTACGCGTGTGCCTCGACGACGCCGCCCTCACCCCCGACCAGCGCACGCTCCTCGACCGGCATGCCGGCACGGCGCGCGCCGTGTGGAACTGGGGCCTGGCCGCCCGCAACGCCCAGCAGGACGCGCTCATGGCGCACGTGCGCGCCATCGCGCTCGAGCAGGCCGACGGCGACGAGACCGCGGCCGCCACGTTCCTCGACGACCGCATCTGGCGCACCGCCACCATCAAGGCCGCGCCCGACGAGCTGCGCCGCCCCCTGCGCGCCGCCACGCTCGGCCGCGCGTTCACCGCTGAGACCCGCGACCCCGACTCCCGCTTCGCCTGGTGGGCCACCGAACGGCACGGCGTGAACCGCTTCGCCGTGTCGTCCTCCCTCCAGTCGCTCGACGCCGCGTTCGACCGGTACTACCGCGACACCGGCGGGCACCGCTCCGCGCGTCGCGCACGACCACGCAAGGACGGCCGGCCCGCGGCCTGGCCGCGGTTCAAGAAGCGCGGCCGCGCGACCGACGCGTTCGCGCTGTTCAACCTCGTCGTCGCCAGCCAGGACCCCTGGCGCGTCATCGACCGCGCGCACCGGATCAAGGTCCCCTCGCTCGGCTCGCTGCGCGTGCACGAGAACACCAAGCGGCTGCGGCGCCTCATCGCGCGCGGCGGCCGCCCGACGTCGGCCCGGTTCACGCGCACCGGTGGACGCTGGTACATGTCCGTCGTCGTCGCCCTCCCCGCTCCGGCCGCCGGCACCGTCCTCTCCCCCGCTGGCGCGCCCCGGGCCGCGGCCCCGACCCGCGCCCAGACCCGAGCAGGACTCGTCGGTGTTGACCTCGGCGTCAAGACGCTCGCCACGATGTCCGACGGCACGCTCATCGCCAACGCCCGCCACGGACGCGCCGCCGCGCGGCGACTAGCCCGGCTCCAGCGCCGCGCCGCACGCCAGCAGGGCCCGCGCAAGGGCATCGCCCCGTCGAAGGGCTGGGTCACGACCCAGCGCGCGATTGCACGCCTCCAGCACGACGCCGCCGCCCGACGCCGCGGGCTCGTCCACGAGCTCACCAAGACCCTCGCGGCGAGCTACGCCGCGGTCGCGATCGAGGACCTCAACGTCGCCGGCATGACCGGCACCCCCGCGGCCCGCCCCGACCCCGACAACCCGGGCGCCTTCCTCGCGAACGGGCGCGCGGCGAAGTCCGGCCTGAACAAGGCCCTCCTCGACGTCGGGTTCGGCGAGTTCCGACGCCAGCTCACCTACAAGACCCCGATGTACGGGGCACGACTCCTCGAGGTAGCGCGGTTCGCGCCGACCTCGAAGACCTGCTCGACCTGCGGCGCTGTAAGAACCAAGCTGCGCCTGGACGAGCGGACCTACCGGTGCGAACACTGCGGCCTGGTCATCGACCGGGACCTCAACGCCGCACTGAACATCGCAGCCCTCGGCCACCAGGCCCTGGGCACGTCGCCTGCGGACGCGGGAGACACGAAACGGCGAGACCAGAAGGACGTCGACCGTGAGCGGTCTGTCGTCCTGGCCTCGCAAGACCTCGGCCCGCCGAGGTCAGCGGAGCGGGCAACCGACTCCTCACCCCCCACACGCGCGGCCTGACCGATCCGGAACAACGCCAACCCGGCGCAACGTCCCAGGTCATCGAGTGTCCGGCCCGTACGCGCAGGGGTGGTCCCGCAACGAGCCACGGCCCGTCGGGGTACTCGTAGTCCGGCCCGTACGCGCAGGGGTGGTCCGGAATCCAGCCAGGTCAACCGCTCGACGCCGAGGTCCGGCCCGTACGCGCAGGGGTGGTCCCCCCTACCGGCAGTCCATGGCGGCGCTCCTGGAGTCCGGGCCGTACGCGCAGGGGTGGTCCCAGGGTGTAGGGGCCGCGGGCTTCGGGCCGGCAGTCCGGCCCGTACGCGCAGGGTGGTCCCCGGCCCCGTCCGGACGAAGAGCGTGTCCGGCCGTCCGGCCGCTCTCGCCCCATCTGAGCTACTCCGCGGCGAAGCGCGGGGCTCCTAGACGTTCCGGGGCGCCCGCGCTTCGCTGGGTTGGCTTGCAGCTGGAGCTACCGGGTGAGGACCTGCGCCTCGCCCATCGTGATGTTCGTCGTGTTCGCGAAGTCGAGGTTGATGACTCCGGTCTCTCCGATGCCAGCCCACTCGACGCTCCAGTAGGAGGTCGCGGTAACCGGGTACTGCCCCTGTCGGGTGTAGGTGTGGCCGCACGTGGGCGAGGAGCTCTTGCCGTACTTGTCCGCGTACGGGGTGCCGGCGCCGTTGCAGGTGACGGTGGTGCCGTCGCCCATGTCCCAGACGATGCGGGTGACGCGGGCTGTCGCGGTGACGGTGTACCCGCCGGACGAGGCGGTGCGAGTGATCGGCCCGATGGTGTTCTCGCCGGGGTTCTGGGCCCACATCCAGGTGGGCATGCCGACGACACCGATGCGCCCGGGCGCGTCCTCGGGCACGACGCCGATGTCGATCGCGCTCAGGCCCATGGTCTCGATCGCCTGGCGAGCGAGGTCGGCCGGGTCCGGCGGGGCCGGGGCGGGCGGGCCTGCGGCCCAGAAGAGGATGTCGATGGTGTGGCCACCACCGATCGCGCCACCGCCGCCACCGCCGCCGGGCCAGGTCGCGCAGACGTGGATCGCCCCGTCCTCGTGGCCGGCCCAGACCGGGTCGGTCTTCAGCGGCTGAGGGTCGGCGAGTCCTGCGTAGAGGCACTCGATGCCGTTGACGACGATGACCGGGCTGGAATGCCCGCCACCACCGCCGCCACCACCGCCGCCACTGCCGCCGCCCCCACCGGTGTCACTTCCGCCGCCGCCCCCGCCGCCCCCGCCACCGCTTCCACCACCGCCGAAGAGCTTGCATTCGCCTGTGCGGGGGTCGATCTCGATGCAGATGGGCGCGTCGGCGCGCGCGGCAGGAGCGAGCGCGAGCAGCAGCCCGACGCTGACGAGGGCGGTGAGGATCCTTCTCAGCACGTCTCGCCCTCCTGGTAGTCGACGTAGGCCACGAGCCACGGCCCCTCGGGGTACTCGTAGTTCGCGACGCCGACGTGGGCGATCCCCCGCGGCGCACGGTCCGCGGGGGTCGTGGACTTGCCCTCGGCGTCGACGATGTTGAGCTCGCTGACGTCGTAGCAAACGTCCGCCTCGACGACAGGGACGACCGGCGGCGTTGCGTCGAGATCCTGGGTGAGGTCCACCGTCGGGCTGGTGATGCTCACGATCTCGGTCTCACCGATCTGGTGACGGTCCTGCATCTGCACCGACACGAGCAGGTTCTGCAGGTCGGTCAGGGCGGAGGTGATCGCGACCTTCTCGAAGTCAGCGGCGTTGAACGTGCCTGGGGACTGCAGCGCCTTGTCGGACGTCGCGAAGTACGCCGTGATCGCGTCCTCGGCGGCCGCGGTCGCTTCCTCCTCGGGCGTCAGCGGAGTCTCCGTGGGGGTCGGCTCCGACGTCGTCGGCGCTGGCGGCGACGACGTCGACGAGGGGTCGGTCGGGTCGGAGTCACAGCCCATGAGCAGGAGGGCCGTCAGTGCGACCAGGCCAACGCTGGTGGCGGCGTGGCGTGCGGTGCGGGACATCAGGGGTTCCTCCTAGAGTGCGTCGGCCATGAGCCGGTCGAAGTCGGCGCCGGGGTTCTTGAGGGCGGCGAGCAGGTGTTCGGTCTCGGGCTCGAGGTCGCACTCGAGATGCTCGGTGATGGTCAGGAGCCGGTCGATGGCCTCGGCCTCAGCGGCCTGGTTGCGGCTCTCGTGCGCGGCGAGGATCCGCAGCCGCCACAGGTTCTCCTGCGCCGGCTCGATCCGCAGCCCGACGACGACGGCCTGCTCGGCCGCACGCCAGCGCCCCTCGAGGAGGCGGCGGCGCGCGAGCTCGGACGACGCGTCGACGATCTCGCTGATCAGCCGCTGCTTGAGCGGCTCCGCCCACGCGTACCGCTTCCGGTGGGTGCCCTCGAACGGGATCCCGCGCACGAGCTTGAGCGCGGCCTCCAGGTCATCAGTCGAGGCGCTCGCGGGCGCGTGGTTCAGGAGCTCGTCCCACGCGTCGACGTCCGTAGTGACCTCAGGCAAGAACCCGTACCCACCGCCAGCCTGGTGCCGCGGAAGGTAGTCCTCCCCGTCGGGGGTCCGCCCGACCCAGCGACGCAGCTTCGTCGTCGCGGTGTTCCGCGTGTTCAGGTTGTCCTCGGTCTTGCGGTCGGGCCAGATGGCGTCGTCGATCGCGGTGTGCGAGACGCCGGCGTTGAGCGCGAGGTACGTCGCGTACTCGAGCAGCCGGGCACGCTTGCTGGGCTCGACGCGGCCGGTGCTGCCGGTGATGTCGACCGGCCCGAGGACGAGGACCTGCGGCCGGCCGGCCACCTCGGGCTCGGAGATCTCCGGCTCGGGCGCCGCGCCGGACGGCTGCGGGGCCGCGTCGGCGCTCGCGGCGACGGCGACGACGGGGGCCGCCGCGTCCGGCTCTGCGCCCGCGCTCGTCGCAGGCTCGAACTCGTCGACGCGCTCGTCGACGCGCTCGTCGACGCGCTCGTCGACGTCGTGCTCGCTGTGCTCGTCGTCGTCCTGTCCCTCGCGCTCAGCGTCCTCGTCCTCTTCCTCGTCGGCCGGCGTCGGCGCGTCAGCGGCAGGGGTTTCGAGCAGCTCGAGGATCGCCTCGGGGATGGCGGAGACCGGGTCGGAGGGGCGGTCGTCGGGTGCGATGGACTCGACCTCGGTCACGGTGGGCACGAACGTCGCGATCTGCGTGTCGTCGAGCTCGTCGACGTCGGCCATGGCCACGACCTCGAGCAGGTGCCCGTACTGGGCGGTGGGGAGCTGCTGCGCCCACACGCGCAGGCCGATCGGCGCGAGGGAGGACTCACCGTCCGTTGCGCCGGGCACGAGGTCGAGCGACCACTCCCCCGCGCCGTGACCGTTCGTGATCGCAGCCAGGGCGACGTGGGGCATCTGGTCGACGAGCTCGGTGAGCTGGTGGCGCTGGCGGTCGGTGAGGTCGCTGGCGATGACGACGATCTCCGGGGCCCACGCGTCGGACGCGTCGCCGGTCACGCGCGCGCTGTACAGGTCGGCGACGCCGCTGTCGGCGAGGACCTTGCGGTCCTGCTCGGCGCGGGTGAGGAGGTCGTCCAGGACGCGGCTGACGGAGGGCAGGTAGCGGATGCGGCCGGTCTGCAGCGCGTCCTCGAGGTCGGGGAACGCGCCAACGAGGGTGACCTGGAGGTCGTCAGCCCAGATCGACGTCGCGAGCTCGACGGAGAGCGCGCCGAGGATCTCGCGGGTCGTGGGGTCGTCGCCGGTGATCGCGAGGGAGCCGAGGTGCTCGAGGTTGAGCAGCACGTGCCCGTTCTCCTCGTCGTGGCCGAGCGTGACGAGCGCCGGGTAGGGCGCCGGAGTCGCACGGGCGGCGTCGTCGACAGCGAGGTTCTCGCAGTCCTCGACGGTCAGGGTCCACACGAGCTCGTCGGACGTGCCGACCCAGGGTGCGGGCAGCGTGGCGGGCTCGGAGAGGTAGAGGTCGAACTGGGTAGCGGTGAGTCGGGCGGCGCGGGTCACGGGCAGCGGCTGGCCGGTGCGGGCGCAGGTCGCCGCGAGGGTGCGCAGCGCGACGTCGACGTGCTCGACGGACAGGGCGTCGGCGGTGGCCCGCAGCTCCTGCTCGGTGGCCGCGGCGTCTCCGGTCGCCATCGGCAGGGCCTGGCCGGGGCGACGGCGCCGCTGCTGGGTGCGGCGGCGGGCCTCGATGAGCGCGAGGACGCCGGCGGCGAGGACGGCGCCGACGCCGAAGGTCGTTCGCGTCGTCCAGGCCGAGTCCTCCTCGAGGTGGTCGCCGGCGTCGGTGCTCGCGGTGTCGGGGGCCGGGGGCGACGGCGCAGGTGCAGGTGCAGCCTCCTCGGCGGGGGCCGACTCGGCTGCGGGTGCCTCATGCGGGGCGGGCGCGACGTCGGGGGCCGGGGCCGCGTCGACGGCGGGGGTCTCGGGCGCGGGCGGCTGAGCGGGCGCGGCCTCCTCGACGGGGTCGGGGGCGGGCGTCTGGACGGGCGCCGTCGTCGGGGTCGCAGCGGGCGTCTCGGTGGGGAGCTGCAGTGTCCACCCGACGTCGATGACGTTCGGGTCGGTCAGGTGCACACCGCCGGGCTGCTCGATGTCCTTGGAGGCCTCGTAGATCTCGGGGTAGCGCTGGGCGTCGCCGAGCTCGGCCTGCGCGATGCCGGAGAGGGTGTCGCCGCGCTCGACGACGACGCTCTCGCTCGCGGTCGTGTCCTGGGCGGTGTCGGGCGCCGCGGCCGGGACGGTGACCTGCAGGACCCAGCCGGGGCGGATGAGGGACGCCTGGCCGCCGAGGACGGCCTCGTTCTGCTCGACGATCTCGTTGAAGCGGTGCCCGTCGCCGAGGAGGTCCGCGGCGATCGACCACAGCGACTCGCCAGGCTGGACGGTGTGCGCGACGACGGTGGTCGCAGGCGCGGGCAGCGCCGGCGCCGGGGCGGGCGTCGCGGCCGGCGGGGCGACGTCGACGGCGGCGGGTGCCGGCGTCGCCTCGGCGGGTGCGCTGACGACGGCCACGACCTCGATCGGCGGTGCCGGCTCGGCGGCGGTCGCCGCGGTGGCGGTGGTCGCGAGCCCGGGCACGGTGACGAACAGCAGCATCGCCGTGCCGACCAGGGACCGGGCGGCGTTCTGCGGCAGCCGCAGGCCGGGAAGGCGCGGGGCGCGCACGCCGCGCAGCTGGGACCCGAGCTCGAGCAGCACGGACACGGTCAGGACCGCCCAGGAGACCCACCCGACGAGCTTGATCAGGGCGAGGAAGAGCGTGCCGTCGTCCGGGGAGGTGAGCGCGTCGATGACGCCGTCGACGCTGGGGTCGAGCCCGGCGAACGGGTTCGCCCCGACGGCGAGCAGCACGACGGGGAGCCCGACGACGATGGCCAGGATCCCGAGCAGGGCCACCAGGCCCGCGAGACGACGGCGGAGAGTGCTCACTGCTCGGTACCTCCTACGGCGCGGACAACGCGGGCCTCTGCTTCGCCGGTGACGCGCATGTTCCCGATCCCGACGATCGACACAATCTTGGTGGAGTAGACGTCGCTGGTACGCACCCTCACGGTGGTGCCGCCCTCGACCGACACGGTGCCCTCGACGCCGGACGCGGCGAGGTAGGTCCGGGCGGCCTGCGCCGCGGCGTACGGGTCGGCCTTGACGCCGAGCCCGCGCACCGCCTGGGCCGCGTTGAGCTGCTGTCCCCCGGCCCGGGCCGCCTGCGCGGCGACGTCGTGCACGCGCTGCTGCGCGTTGGCCTGCCCGGTGAGGTCGATCGCGACACCGAAGAAGATGACCAGGATGAACGCGGCCATGACGAGCCACACGGTCACCGACCCGCGCTCGCTCCCGCCACGTCGCAGTCTGGCAAGGATCCGCATCAGCGCTCCCGGTAGGTGTCGATCGGGCTGGTCATCGTGGCCGTGATCGTGCGCGACCCCGGCAGGCCCGGCACGGCGAGGTCGGAGAGCCGGACCACGCAGGTCACGGTCGCGGACACCGACGCCGGCGTTCCGGGAGGTGCGGCGAACCTGCCGGTGTCGACGTCCACGGTCCTGCTGGTGCACTGCAGGCCCTGGTTCGAGAGGCTGGCCGACGCCCAGGTCGAGGCGTCTTCGTTGGCCTGGACCTGGGTGCGCGCGATCGAGGCCGCTCGCGCGGCCTCGGCCGCGGCCGCCTCGACGGCCTGGTCGGCGATCGCGATCCGGCCCGCGGCGATGATCAGCCCGATGAACAACAGAACGGCGGGCACACCGATGACGGCCTCGATCACCTCTGAGCCGCGCTCTCGCCCGCCTCGTCGCAGCCTCCGCATCATCAGCCGCTCACCCTCTCCACCGGCATCGACGCCGACTGCACGATCTTCGGGGACCAGCCCGGGATCACGCTGACGGTGTGGGTCGTGACCGTGACCGACGCCGTCGCGGCGCCGCGCTGACCCGTGACGCTGGTCTGCTTCAGCCCGCTCGTGGACCGGTTGACGTAGTCGCGAGCCACCTCGATCCCGACCCCAGAGCTGCTGTACTCGGCGGCCGCGGCGCGTGCACCCTCCTGCGCTGCAGCGAGCGCGATGGTCCGCCCTTGGTACATCAGGGCGGCCTGGACGCCGACGAACATCAGTGCGAAGAGCACGGGCATCAGCATGACCATCTGGATGGTCGAGGACCCACGCTCGTGCGAGCCTCCTGCTCGTGTGAGGCGGAGGCGTAGTGCGTGCATGGGTCGGTGGCGGGTCACTGGATCTTGGCCGCCTCGCGCTGGACGTAGCCACGGAAGATGGCGACGGCAGCGCCGACGATCACGATGATGGCGCCGGCCCACAGGACCTTCTCGATGGTCTCCGAGCCGCGCTCGGGGGTCGAGGTGAGCTTGGTGCGGGCGCGGTCGGCCAGGTTGAGGCCGAGCAGGTGGAGCGTGGCGATCGTGTAGAGCATCGGGTGTTCCTTTCGTAGTGCCGGCACTGATGGAAGGTGCGGGTGGGGGTGGTCTTGTGACAGGTGGGTGGTCGGGGGGTGCTACACCACGCGCAGCAGGGTCGGCGCGATGATGATCACCATGAAGACGACGCCGAGGAGCGCCATCGGCATGCTCATGCGCTCGTTGATGGCGTTGGCGCGGGCGAGCTCGTCGTTCAGCATCGCGGAGCGCATCGAGGCGGAGCGGGCGCGGAG
The DNA here is from genome assembly GCF_009708005.2 of Cellulosimicrobium protaetiae. NCBI lineage: Bacteria > Bacillati > Actinomycetota > Actinomycetes > Micrococcales > Promicromonosporaceae > Cellulosimicrobium > Cellulosimicrobium protaetiae. Next base: position 119,609 of record NZ_CP052758.1, read on the forward strand.
GTTGCCGTAGACCTGGGAGCCTTCGCCGCTGAGGCGCATGATGTCGGCGAGGTCGTCGAGGTCGGGCAGGCCGAGCTCGTCGGCGAGGGCGTGCAGCGCGTCCCACGGGGCCTCGCCCTTCCAGCGTGAGCGCTGGAGTTCCTCGCTGATGCGCTGGAAGACCCAGTTGTCGCCGACCTCCGCGGCGAGCTCCATGGCCTGACGCGACCCGGAGCCGCCGAGTCGCTCGAGCGCGACGAGGTCGGTGTAGGCGCCCAGGGCTCGGTTGAACTCGGCGCGGGCCTTGCGGGCGTCGGCACGGACGTCGAAGTCGGGGGCGAAGAAAAGCACGATGGCGAGCACGATCGAGGCGCCGGTGGGGATGATGAAGGGCATCGGCATGCCGAGGACGGCGAAGAAGTACGTGATCAGGGGCGGCATGACGAGCCCGGTGAGCGCGTACAGGACCTTCTTGCCGTAGTGGCGGTGGACGGGCCGGCGCAGGAGCGCGAGCTCCTTCGTGGGGGTCTTGCCCCACCAGTTCGTGGGCAGGCGCTTCATCGCCCACAAGCCCACCCGGTCGATCTGGGAGGAGGCCTCCACGGTGGAGGTGCGCAGCGTGGCCCGCTCCTTGACGCCCTCCGGGGAGTAGCGGCGCACGACGTCGACGACGTCCGGGCTGGACGGGCTCAGGCGCCAGATGAGCAGTGCGACGCCGAGACCGAGCAGGGCTCCGCCGACGAGGGCGTACTGCAGGCCGGTGGCGATCATGCGCTGGCTCCTTCACGGGCGGCGGCTCCGAGGAACCGGGGCAGGGGCTGGCCGGTGGCCATCTTGCGCATCCAGAGCAGGAGCGCGACGTACAGGGCGAGCAGGGTCATGAGGAGCACCTGCCCGATGGGGGTGCCGTAGGGCGCGACGTAGTCGCCGGTGAACGCGAGGATGCCCAGGACGGCGACGGTGATGATCGTGACCCACCGCGCGGTGGTGCGCGGCTTGGCGCGGTCGGCCTCGATGGCGCGGCGCGCACGCACGTCCTCGGCCACGGACTTGGCCAGGTCGTCCAGGACGGAGGCCAGGCCTTGACCGCGCCGGCGCGCGCCCAGGAGCAGGTAGGAGGCGACCAGGTCCCCGGTGGCGTCGTCGAGGTCGTCGGCGAAGGCCCGGATCGCGTCCTCGGTACTCATCCGCGCTCGCAGGCGAGCCACGAGCGCGGTCACCTCGGGCCGGATCGCCTCCGGGGTGGAGCGCAGCGTCGCGCGCAGCGCCTCCTCGAGCCCGAGGCCGACGGTCAGCACGCCGGCCAGAGCGCGGGTCCACTCCTCCAGCCCTTCGAGCTTCTCGATCTTCGCCCCTCCCGTCGGGGCGACCAAGAGCGTGGGCAGTGCGGCGAACGCGAGCGGGCCCAGCACGAGCGCGATGATCCATCCGCTCAGGAAGTACGTCACGACGCCGACAGCCAGACCGGCGAGCAGCAGGACCTTGGTCTGCTTGGTCATCCGGGCGAGGCGCCCGGTACGGACCGGGCGGGGCGCGGCGGGCTGGACGGGGGTGCGACGCAGCCCCGTGACGACGCCGATCACACCGGCCACGATGATCGCCCCGCCGAGCGCGGGGATGAGCGGGCTCATCGGGCCTTCTCCGTCTGCCCGTCGGCCATCAGGTACCCGTTGAGGTCGAACCCGTAGGCCTCCAGGGCGCGCAGCTCGTCGGGGAGCGTGCCCGGGACGCCTGGCCCGCCCGAGGGGTTCGGCAGGAAGACGTTGGTGGTCGAGTACCCCTTGACCTTCTCGCCCGGGGCGACGTGCACGATCTCGGACACCCAGCGCGAACGCTTCCAGGTCCCGTCCCGCTGGGGCTCGGTCTGCAGGTGCACCTGGACGATGATGTCGACCGTCTCGGCGAGCTTCGACGTCGCGAGGTCTCGGGTGATGTGCGACCCGGCCTCCATCGCGCAGGTGACGAGCTTGCGCACGGCGCCTTCGGCGCTCGCGGCGTGCGTGGTCGAGATGGATCCTGCCCCTGACTCCATCGCCTTGATCATGGCCCAGATCTCGCGGCCGCGGACCTCGCCGACGATCTGGCGGTCGAGGCTGAACCGGAACGAGTCGTAGAGCGCTTCGTCGAGGCTGAACTCGCCGGCCTGCTTTCCGTCGGCGCCGACCTCGCCGGAGCCGGGACGGGCTTCCCAGGCATGGACGATCTGGTGGACGTCGGGCAGCTCGTGCAGGTGAAGCTCGAACTCGGTCTCGAAGGTGCCGATCTTCTCCCACGGGTTGATGGCCTGGCACAGGGCGCGCACAAGGGTCGTCTTGCCACCGCCCTGGGGTCCGGCGACGACGATGGACTTGCGGGCCTGGACGGCCGCGCGCAGGAACGATGCCTGCAGCGGGCTGATCATGTCGCGACCGACGAGGTCCTCCAGGGAGACCCTGCGCAGACGGTGGCGGCGGATCACGACCGAGGGGCGGGCGGTCACCCAGGCGGCGGCCGCGAGTCGCGACCCGCCGTCCAGCCGCATGTGCAGGCGCGGGTTGGCCGAGGAGAAGGGGCGGGCGTTGACCTCGCTGCGCGAGGCGATGAACGCGAGGTCGTCGGTGAGCTGCTCGTCGGAGTCGGCGATGGGATCGATCTGGACGAGCGCACCGTCGGTCTTCTCGAGCCACACGTTGTCGTAGCCCGCGATGATGATGTTCTCGACGCTGTCGTCGTCGACGAGGGGCTGGAGCCGGCCGAGGCCGAACAGCGCGTCGAAGACGGCCTGTGCGAGCGCGAACTGCTCGTCCTGGGTCCACCCCGCCCAGCCGCCGTGCATCGCGTCGGCGTTCTCGGTGGCGATGAGCTCCTGGATGATCGCTCGCCCGAGCTCACGCTCGATCTCCTGGTCGACCTGCTCCTGTCCGAGCGCGGCGCTGAGCTGGTTGGAGGCCTGCGCGCGAAGCTCGGCGACCTTCTTCCAGTCGATCCCGTCCAGCGAGGCTCGCGGGGTGCCTGTGGCGGCCGCGGGGAGGTCGAGCACGACCTGCCCCTCGGACGGCCCGGGGCCCGGTACTGGAGCCAGCTGCCGTGTTGCGGGGACGCGGTGCGTGGTGGGGTTGATCTGGCCGGCCAGTGCGTGAGCGCCGGCTCGGCGGGGCGCCTGGAGCGCGCCCCGCGGGGTCGCGTCGTCGCCTCGGCCGCCGTTGAAGATGGGCAGCGAGGTCGGGTCCGTGGCCATGTTCGTCATCGTCCGTTCCTCTCCTGCGCGAGCCCGAGGCTCTTCTGGCCGGCGGCCACGACGGACTGGATCGCGTGCACGGTGGCTCGAAGCGACTTGTTCAGGCTCGAGCTGGTGAACTTGCGTCCGGGCTTCTCGCCGTCGCTGTAGACGCGCGCGGTGTCCGGGTCCCAGGCGAGGGAGGCCACGACCCGCATCGACAGGACCTTGGCCACCTCCCCCTGCCCGTACGGCCGTCCGGGTCCGACGACGAGAGCGCTCAGGGCTTCGCGGGCTCCGACGCGCTCGAACGTCTCGCGCAGCGTGGGCGCCCAGGAACTCGCGGCGACCAGGCTGGGCAGGTTCGACCGGGTGACCAGCAGCCCCAGGTCAGCCGCCGCCAGGAGCCGGTACGGCGATCCCTCGAGCCCGAGCCGGCCGGCGTCGACGATCACGTCCTGGCCGTTGCGCTCGAGCGCCTTCGCGACGGCGGCGAACGGCTCCCACAGCTCGTCGAGCGCGCGCGCCTGGTTGTGCCGCATGGTCCCGCACAGGAACTGCACCTGGGAGTCCGGGAGCTGGATCAGGGACCGCGGAAGCTCCTCTGCGAGGTTGCCCTGCCGGAGCGCGATCGCGAGGTCGAGGATCGTCGCGTCGGTGGGCAGCTGCCCCCCGCGCAGGTACCCCGCGGGGATCCCCATCGCGCCCGTCGGGTCGGCGTCGACGAGCACGACCGGCCGGTGCCAGGACAGCGCGAGTCCGAGCGCGGCCGTCGTCACGCCCGGGGACCCGTTGGCGGACGCGAGGACGATGAGAGCCATCGGTCAGTCCTCCTGGCTGTCGAGGACCAGCGCGACCTTGCCCGAGGCGGCGAGGGACGCCACGTTCGGAGCGTCGTCGCGGGACACCGCGACGTTCACGAGCGTGTTCCCCGTGATGTCGTCCGGCACGACGTTGACCACGACCGCGCCAATCGTCTCGGGCAGGGACGTCGTCACCTCCCCGGCCTCCCCCGGCGTCGCGACGATGCGCACCTTGTCGCCCGGGCCGAGCTGCCCGACCGGGAGCATCGCCGAGGACAGGCTCACGCCCACGACCGACTCGCCCTTGGCCGGGATCGGCGCGTCGGTGAACTGCTCGGCGGTCACCACTCCCCCGGCCGCCATGTCCAGCGCGGCTCGCTGCCCGACGATCGTGTCGAGCTCGCTCGCGGGGATCGGGCGCATGGCTGGGTCCACGGTGATCTTCACGCTCATCAGGTCCTCCGCGGAGATCACCTCTCCGCGCTCGACCGTCTCGCGCACTGCGAGCACGTCCTGCGCGTCCGACGTCGACTGCCACGCCCACATCGAGACCAGGGCCCCGAGCGCGATCGCGGCCACCGAGGCGACGGCGACGATGGGCTTGCGCCGCATCTTCGGCGGCGGGCTGATCTGCTCGGGCACGACGGCGTTCCCCTGCTCGGGGGAAGCACCGCGTCGACGCGCCTGCGTCTCGGGTGTCGTGGTTGCCATGACGGCCTTCCTGGTCGGTAGTCGGATGGAGCAGGACCGAGTGCCCTACGGCGCCTCGGTGAGACCGAAGTAGCCCTTGAGGGCCTCGGTGATCAGGTGCCCGCGCGAGCTCGCACCGAACTCGGCCGCGAGCCGGTCGAGGGTCGCGTAGTCGGACTCGCGCAGCCGGTAGTTCAGCGGCGTCAGCGGGCCGTCGGCCGAGCGCGACGCACGGCTGCGACGCGCGGCGAACAGGCTTCCGCCGGCAGTCGCGACAGGGTTGACGAGCTCTCGCAGCCGGGGGTGTGTGTCCTCGAGCGCGATGATGATGACCTCACCGTGCGAGAGGCCCTTCTTCGCGCACAGGTCACGGATCGGGTCCAGGAGGAACACCGGGATGTGCACGTTCGAGGGCCGCATTGCGTCCGAGCCCTGCTCCCCCGCCTCCTCAGCCGCTGTGGCCTCGGGCGCCGCCTCACGCGCGGGCGAGGCCTTCGCGCTCGTCGACGTCGACGAGCGACGCTTCGGCAGACGCGGCGCCGGCTCATCCTGAGGCACCTCCGGCAGGCTCGGCACCGCCTCAAGCGTCACCGGCGCAACCGGCTCCGGCTTCGGCGCTCGCGGCCGGCGCGGAGGCAGGCTGATGCTCACCTCGTCGTCGGCGTCCTCGAAGCTGGCAAGTCGCCCCGCCGGGATCGGGCGCGCCGCGCCCGTGTTGTCGGTGCTCATGCTCGTGCTCCCTCAAGCTGCTCGGAGGCCCCAGCCTCTTCCGCGGCGGTGATCCGCTCGCACACCTCGGCGGCCAGGTGCTTGTAGTCGTCCGCGAGCGAATTGGCGGTCTGCGACAGCGCAGGTGCCTTCAGCGGCGCGGAGCTACCGTGCTCGTCGCCGCGGCGTGCCCGCAGCGCCTGGAGACGGCTCGCCCTCTGGACCTTCACGTCGCGGGCGAGCTCGTGCGCGAGCTGGCCGCGCGTGGTGGTGTCGTGTGCCGCGGTCTCCGAGTGGCGGATCGTGGACCGCAGGAGCGGAACCTTGTCCCCGACCTCCTCCAACCGCACCTGCGTGTTCTTGTAGACACGGGTCGCGGTCGGGTTGTGACCGGTGAGGAAGACACCGAGGTAGTCGAGGGTCTCGTTGTCCCGGCGCGCACGCTTCACACGGGGTCCCACACCGCGCAGGCCTTCCCAGCTCATCTCGTCCGTCTTGGCCGGGATGAGCACCCAGCGCGCAGCGGCGAGCGCCATGTCCTGGAGTTCGGCGTTGCCGGGCGGGCAGTCGATGATGACGAGGTCGTACTCCCCCGCGATCTCGGCGAGGCGGGCTGCGAACTCGGCGGCGACGCTGCCGTTGGGGAGTTCGTCAGCCATGGAGGACTGGGCGAGCTTCCCGAGCATCTCGAGGGCGCGGCCGCCGAAGATGATGTCGAGGTTGGGCCTGACGTCGCGGGCGATCTTGAAGGGCTCGCCGTTCCATACGGCGTCGACGATGCTCTTGCCGGCGTCGTCGAGGGGTGATCCGACCAGGCCGAGCCCGATCTTGAGGTTGCCGCTGATGTCGGTGTCGATGAGCAGGATCTTCATGCCCTGCTCGGCGAGCTGGCCGCCCACGTTCTGGGTGGTGCTCGTCTTGAGCACGCCCCCCTTGCCGTTGATCATCGCGATCACCCGGGCGAGGGCTTCGCGGTCAATGGTCTCGGACATTCGCTTCCTCCGTTGCGGTCACACCCATGGAAGGTGGTGCGGTTGGGGTTTTGTGACACGTGTGGTGTCAGTGGTCCCTGAGCGCTCCCCCTGCGTCGTGCGTGCCCACCCTCCGTGGACTGCGTTCAGTGGGACAACTGTGGCCTATGGGGTGGTCTGTTGTCGCGTATCTGGTGGTCCACGGTGTGTCTGTTGATGGTCTGGTTGGTCCCCTTGGTCTGTTTGTTCGGCCCTCATGGATGGTCTGCTGGCGCCGCGCTGGCGGTCTGTGCGCGCCGTTTGGATAGGCAACAGTCCGCTAGTGGTCGGACCAGTGCCCATCCACACCCTCCCTGTGGTACGTCGACTAGTGGCCTGCTGCCTGCTTATTGGGCCCGTGCTAGTGCCCAATAGCCCGCCAACGTTGGGTCTGTTGGCCCTCCACTGTCCAAGTGGTGTGCAAGTGGTGTGCGTCTGTTGCTAGCGCGGTGGGGGAGTGTTGGCAGACCGCTACGGGACTGCACACTGGGGCCGGATTTCCGGGCGCTTCGCTCTGAGGGAACGTCGTCGACAGAGGAAGACGTGGCCCAGCGACTCGAGCACGTGGACCAGGGGCACGGCACGGCACGGCACGGCACGGCACGGCACGGCACGGCACGGCACGGCACGGCACGGCACGGCACGGCACGGCACGGCACGGCACGGCACGGCACGGCACGGCACGGCACGGCACGGCACGGCACGGCACGGCACGGCACGGCACGGCACGGCACGGCACGGCACGGCACGGCACGGCACGGCGCCGTCACGGTCTTCCGCCCGCGCCGGCAAGGGCTCCCGGCACTCGTCGTCGGGCAATGGTTCGCGTTCGTCGGTTCGTGTGGTGGTGGTGGTGGTGGTGGTGGTGGTGGTGGTGGTGGTGGTGGTGGTGGTGGTGGTGGTGGTGGTGGTGGTGGTGGTGGTGGTGGTGGTGGTGGTGGTGGTGGTGGTGGTGGTGCGGTCGATGAAGTGGCCTAGTGGTGGCGGACCGGTGGGTCGCTGGTGTGGCAGAGGTGGGGAAGGCATCATGGGTCTCGTGACCGCAGCCCAGTCGGTCCGGTCTGCTGCGGACTGGATCGAGGACATGGCCTGGCATCGGCGGATGTTCCGCCAGTCCAGGTTCCGATGGGTGCCCGAGGACCCGATGTCGATCGCCTTGGCCTGGACCAGGGGTCGGCTGGAGTACCAGACCGTGGCGGACCTCCGATTCCTCGACGCTCGGCTGGGGGAGCTGCGCGAGTTCGCCTCGGGCGTGGACGACGCGATGCTGGCTCCGCTGCGCGAGGCTGAGGCGCGGTGTTCGGACGAGGAGTGGCAGTCCGGTCTACGTCTGGTCGGTCTGGCTCCTCGGGACGTGAAGGTGCTGCGGTACAGCGCACCGCGGGAGATCGTGCCGCACCGTGACGCGGCGCGGGCGTTGGACGGGATCCCGATACCGAACCCGTTCAGCCAGGTCTGGGAGCTGCGCCAGGTACGGAGCATGTATCGGGCGGCTGAGGACCTGTTGGAGGACACGTTCTGCGATCTGGTCCTCGAGCTCGAGCCGGCGCGGGGGTGGGTGTACCTCGCTGATCAGACGCAGCTGCACACGTCGGCTCGGACACTCCAGCAGCGTGTCCAGGACCAGCGCAGCGCGCGCGGTGAGCCTGGTGACGCCCGGCGCACGCCGGTGCAGCGCTACCTCTGACGGGCCGGGATCACGGCGACGGGCGTTTTCCCGCTCGATTCCCACCCCCGATTCCCACCCGATTCCCACCCCCAGGGGGAATCGAGAAATCCGCTCTGACCTGCGCTGATGCTCTCGATTCCCCCGATTCCCCCCGAGCCGTGCGCGGGGTACGTGTATGCGGGTACCCGCGCGCGAGGCCGTGTGATGCAGCCCGGGGTGTCGAATGGCTGCCGAGATGCAGGTGCAGGTCGGTGAAGGTGGGGTGTCACAGGCCGGGGCAGCGGGTCACCTTCCAAGGGTGTGACGGTGATGACCACATGCTCGAAGGGGCCCTCGGGCCGTAGCCACCTGCGCGACACGCCGCGCCGACGAGCATTTCGGATTCGGAATCACACCTCTGGTAGAACGTCCCCATGGCAGCACGGACGAAGCCCGGACGGAAGAAGCTCGGCGAGCGCTCAGCGCACACCCTTCGCCTGCCCCGCGACCACATGGAGTACTACGCCGCGGAGGCAGCTCGACTCGGCTACGACAACCTCAACGCCTACCTCGTCGCCGAGCTCGCTCGACCCCACAAGCTCGACGTCCCGTACTGGGCTCAACAGCCGAGCGACCAGGAGGGACAGCAGCAACTTCAACTGCCGCTCGGGGCTGCGTAACGGCCCCAGAAATGCGGAAAGCACCCCACTTGCTTGGCGGCTGAGGGGTGCTATCCGACTGGAGATTGTGGAAGGCCCGCTTTGCGGATCGTCCACACCTGTTAGGGGATCCGTTCGAATCCCTCCTACTAAGGATGCATCCATGGTAACGCGGAAGTCCGGCCCTTGGCGTAGGGCATGCGCCACGGCGTGGCGTACCGCTGCCTCCTCGACGTCGAGGGGGGCTGCGGCGCGTGGCTGAAGCGACCCTGGGCATGGGCTTCCCTGCCGGGAGTGGCGGGGGGCCCCGCTCGTCCCTCGATCGCGTCCAGCGGGCGTTCACCGACCGTGGGCACGCCGTGCGCACCGTGCGGCAGAACTCGTTCATGGTGACCTGCCCGGTCCACGACGACGGCACCCCTTCGCTGCACGTGACCTGGAGCCGGTCGGCGAACAGCAGCGGGGGAGCAGTCCTGCTGTACTGCCACGGCTGCCCGGCCCGCACCGAGGACATCGTCGAGGCGATCGGGCTGACGATGCCCGACCTGTTCGACGAGCCCCTGCCTGCCGGTGTGCGTGGCTCGATCCGGGTCGGCAAGAGCCCGCAGAGCCGGCGAGCCGCTGGCCGGCGGGGCAAGCTCGGCCCGCTTCCGGCGCCGATCACGCAGACCGCGACGAAGGCGCCGGACGTCGACCACGAGTGGGTCGAGGTCGAGCGGTACCCGTACGTGGACCACCAGGGTCGTCTCATCCAGGAGGTCATCCGGGAGGAGTGCACGGCCGAGGGGGAGCGGCACAAGCAGTTCCGCCAGCTGTTCGTCACGCGCGAGGGCCGACGCGTCAAGCGCAAGCCGGACGAGTTCTACCCGGTGCTCTACCGTGCGCCGCAGGTCGCCGAGGCCGTGCGCGACGGGGCCACGATCTGGCTGGTCGAGGGCGAGAAGGACGTCAAGACCGTTGAGGAGCGCTACGGCGAGATCGCCACCACCAACACCCAAGGCGGGCGCAGCTTCCCCGCCGAGCTCGCCGAGGAGCTGCGCGGCGCCGACGTCGTCGTACCGCTGGACCGCGACCCCACCGGCTGGGCTCGAGGCGTCGACTTGCACACCAAGCTCACCGCGGTCGACGCCCGCGTCCGGCTCATCCTTCCCGCGGTCGACCAGCCGAAGGCCGACGTCACCGACCACGCCGACGCGGGCCTCGGCGTCGATGACTTCATCGACATCTCGATCGCCGAGGTCGTCACCTGGCACGCCCTCGCGAGTGCGCAGAGCGAAATGCGCGCCAAGGCGAAGGCCCTCCGCCTTGCGGTCGCCGAGGCCCTCGCGCAGAAGGAGCTCAGCGAGTCGGGCGACCCCGACAAGGACGCCGACCAGCACCGCCGGTACGCCACGCGCTGGACACTGGAGGCCCAGATCCGGCACGAGGCACTGGTCGAACTGGTGGAGAAGGTCCACACGTACGCCGCTCGGGCCGGAGCCGCGTGGACCGTCGACGCTGTCGAGGAGGCCGACCGGGTCCTGACCGAGTGCGCGCAGGCCGCTCGCCGCTGCCACCGCGACCTCGACGTGAAGATGCCCCAGTTGCTCCTGGAGGACTCCAGTGCAAGCGCCGGCGCGCTCGACGCCCCGCAGGCCGGTGGCGCGACCTCACCGGATGCGTTCCCCGGTCGACCGGGCACCAACTCCACGGCGCCGGCGTTCCGTGTGCTCGACGACCGGATCGTCCAGTGGGAGCCGGACCGCAGCAGCCGGCGCGAGCGTGACGAGGACCAGGAGGACAAGCCGGGGTCGTTCAAGACGCTGCTGTCGATGGTGGTCCGGGTGACCGCGCGCGAGTACCTCGAGGTCGAGGAGGCCCAGGACGTCGAGCACGCCGAGCTGCTCGGGCGTGCCCAGCCTGCTCGCGCTCGGGCCGCCTCGCCGCGGGCGCTCGTTGCGGTCCGGGTCCGGTACACCGAGCCGTCCGGTGAGCTCGTCGAGATCCGCGTGATGGCCGACCAGTGGCGCGACCACTCGTGGCTGGAGTCGCTGCCCGGGCCGCCGGACTACGACCACAAGCGCGCCGGCCTGGACACGCTGCAGCGCGCGATCCTCGCGATCAGCGACGACGTCGTCGACGAGACCCTGCACCGCTCCACGGGGTGGCGCGAGAACCCTGACGGGACCCACCGGTACATCCACGCGCGCGGTGCCATCACCGCGGACGGGCACCAGGAGGCGCCCACCGCGTTCTCCGGGGCGCTGCGGCGCTACGACCTGCCCGACCCCGTGCTCGATCGCGATGCGCTGCGCGAGGCCTGGCTGACGTCGTCGGTGACGATGCTGGACCGGTTGCCGGAGCGGATCTCGGGGCCGCTGCTCGGGCACGTGTTCCGGGCCGCGATCGGGCACAACCCCTGGGTGCTGACGCTCGTGGGCCCGCCCGGGTCGTACAAGACGTCCGTCGCGGCCAAGGCGATGCACCACTTCGGGGAGCGGTGGGAGCACTCCAAGCCGGCGTCGTCCATGAGCGGGAACGGTGACACGTTCAACGCGCTGCGCCTGAAGCTGCACGCGGCGAAGGACGCGCTGCTGTGGATGGACGACTTCGCCCCCACAAAGTCGTGGCTCGAGGCACAGAAGCACCTCGAGGAGACCGCGCGCCTGATCCACAACCAGGAGGAGCGCGAGCGCAACTCCCGCGACGGGCAGGAGAACAAGGCCGGCACGCCACCGCGCGCCAGCGGCCTGTTCACCTCCGAGGTCATGCCCCGTCCTGGGTCTGCGTCCGAGCGCATGCTCGTCGTGCCCCTGGCGCGCGACGACGTGAACACCGACCAGCTGTTCCCCCTGGACGAGCCGCTGTCGCGGCACGGGCGCGCTCTGGTGATGTCGTCCTACATCTCCTGGCTCGCAGCCGACCTCACCGGTCGACGCGCCCACTACGCCCAGATCGCCGACGCCTACGCCGACCAGCTCGTGAAGGACGCCGGGCAGACCGTCCGCCAGGCCAACGCCGTGGCCAGCACCTGGGCGGGTTGGGTCGCGATGACCGACTTCCTGCTCGAGGCGGGCGCCATCACCGCCGAGGAGCGCGAGCAGACCCTGCGGCGTGTGCACGACGGCATGCACGCCGCCTGCCAGGCGGCAATCAACCCCGACATGCCCCGCACCGTCGGCGCGCGCGTGCGCGAGCTCATCGCCTACGCGCTTCGCCAGGGCATCGCCTACGTCGACGACGTGCGCACGGGGGAGTGCCCGCCGTGGCCCCTCGCGAGTCGTCTCGGATGGCGGCGTACCGCGATCTCCGAGGTGTCCGAGTACGACACCCAGCCGGCCCGGTACCGCCTGGACCGCGGCAGCATCCGCCTCGGCTACGTGATGCACGACCCGAGCCCCCGCGAGCGCGGCCGGGTCCTGATGTGCGACTCGACCCAGCTCGAGGCCGTGCTGAAGTCGGCCAGCGCGACGCAGGCCGAGCGTCTGGAGATCGACCGGAACACCGCCTGCCGTGCGCTGCACGAGGAGGGCGTGCTCATCGCCGACACCTCGGAGAACCGGATCCGGCACACCCTCAAGTGCAAGATCTACGCCGAGGGCGACCGGTACGCGCGCATGGTGACACTGCACCTGGACAAGATCATCGGCGAGGACCCCGACGACGTCGAGGACGAGACGTCCGGCGACGAGGGCCCCGACGACGACGGCCCGCAGACCCCTCCCAGCGGCGACGCCCCGACGACGGGCCACATGCTGGAGATCCCCGGGCTGACGACCGACCCACAGCAGGTGGACAGCGACCAGGCCGTGGTGCAGGGTCAGGACGACGCCATCTCCCACCACGCCGGCGACACCACTGATGGGCCTGACCAGCCCAGCGAGGAGCTCTCGATGTCCCCACAGCTCGCCGCCGCCGCGCAGGCGCCGTGCACCGAGTGCGGATACCCCTGCACGACCGTCATCGACGGCGAGCAGATCCACCGCTCGTGCTGGCGCGAGGTCTACGGCGTCGTCGACGACGAGGACCCGGCACCGGCTCCGGCGGGGCCCGCTCCGGCGGGGCCCGCTCCGGCGGCGCCCGCTCCGGCGGCGCCCGCTCCGGCGGCGCCCGCTCCGGCGGCGCCCACTCCGGCGAAGGCGGCACCGGCGAAGGTTGCTCCGACGTCCGCCAAGCCGAAGCCCGCTACCAGCAGCGAGGAGAAGGCGTTCCGTGCCGCCGCCGTCGTGCTCGACGAGGGCAAGGTCTGGGCGAGCAACGGCAAGCAGTACGTGCTCCCGCCCACCGGTCCGCGCCACCTCGGCGACGTCGCCGACATCGGCCCCTGGGCCGGGCTCGGCACGCAGATCACGAAGTACATGACCGCCAGCGGGCAGGTCTGGATCGGCGACGAGGTCGCCCGCGGCCTCGGCATCGACGTCGACGCGATCCGCGCGGCCGCCGACAAGGACAAGGACAAGGTCGCGCATGAGGTCACGAAGGGGATCCCCGCGGTGACCGACGCGCTCGCGGCCGGGTACAGCCTCGGCGGCCGCGACGGCGACAGCCTCGGGCGCTGGACCCGGATCTGGAAGGGCAACGACAAGGCGGTCTGGCTCGTGCTGCTCGCCGCGATGCCCGACGACGGCCTGGCGGTCCCGCTGCTGCAGGGCGAGCCGGACTACGCCCGCCTCGCTCGCCGCATCGGCCTGCTCGCCGGCGCACTCGGCCACCCGTTCCAGCTCTCCGGATCGACCACCGGCCTGGACCTGATGAAGGCGCTGCGGCGCAAGGACCAGGCCGAGTACTTCGCCCCGCACGACCCGGTCCCGCCCGCGCAGCAGGCCAACATCGAGGTCGACCTGTCGTGGTCGCGCAAGCCGACCGACGAGGAGCTCGAGCACGAGTGGATCCACGCCTACGACCGCTCGGGGTCCTACCTCGCCGGCGTCAGCGGGCTCGAGCTCGGCATCGGCACCCCGGTGCACCACCCGGACGGGACGGCGTTCACGCCGCGCGTGCCGGGGTACTGGCGCATCGAGATCCCCGACAGTGGCGACTGGCGCATGCCGAACCCGCTGGACCCCAAGGGCCGCAACGCCGGCAAGGTCCGCTGGGTCACCACCCCCGCGCTGGAGTTCGCAATCGAGCAGGAGTACGACCCCGAGATCCTCGAGGCCTACACCTGGGCCAAGCGAGCCCGCGTCTTCGACCCCTGGTACGAGCGCATCCGCGACGCCCGCACCCAGCTCGACGTCGAGGACGAGGACGCTCAGGTCGCTCGGGACCAGGTCAAGGCGATCTATGCGCCCACCATCGGCATGCTCGGCTCGGATCGGCACATGGCCGGCCGCGAGGGGTACGCCCCCGAGCGCCGGCACATGATCGTGGCCAAGGCGCGCACGAACATCCTGCGCCGCGTCGCCCGCATCGGGCAGGAGACCGGGCGCTGGCCCGTCGCGATCGTGACCGACACCGTCCTGTACACCTCGCCCGACCCGGACCCGGCCGCGGCCTGGCCCGGTGGTGAGCGCTGGTACGGGCGCGACCTCGGCCGGTACAAGCACGAGGGCAGCGTCGAGCTCGCCGCGCACCTGGAGTACCTGACCGGCGACGGGTACAAGGGCAAGGACCAGATCGTCCGCCCCCAACGGGGGAGTGAGTGATGGCCGACGACCTGCGCAGCAAGCTCTTCTCCGCCCTGACCGGGCGCGACGCCGACGTCTCCGGGAAGCCCGGCGGTGACCTGCGCGGGATGCTGCGCGCCGTCGGCGGCACCTCAGCGCGCACCAAGTCCGGGATCGACCTCACCGCCGCAGCCAGCAAGCTCGGCGTCTCGCGCCGCACCGTGGAGCGCTGGGTCAAGGCCTCCCAGACCGGGCAGGGCCAGCGCCCCTCGCCGGCGCACGCCAAGGCTCTGGCGAAGCGGGCGCGTCAGGCCGCGAGCACGAAAGCCGGGCGCAAGGCCGCGATCGCTGCTCGCCGCCAGGCGATCACCTCCCGCGGGGCCCGGCTGTCGATCACCGGAGAGCAGGGACCGCACTCGCGGGACTACATGCGTCCGCGCACCACCCAGCTCGACCTGGACCCCGAGCACGCCGCGGCGATGCTCGACGCCTGGGAGAACGGCGGGGAGAAGGGCTTCATGGGCTGGGCGACCAGCCACTGGGGCCAGGACTACCTGGACGACTGGCGCTTCGGCGACGTCGACGCTGTTGAGGTCGAGCGGCCCTACGGCGGGCAGTGGCGATGAACGCCGCCCGCGGTCCGGCCGCGGCTCACGGCCCGACCTGGACCAAGGCCCGTCTTGAGCGCGTGATGGCGCTGCGGTTCGGGACCGGCGTGCACGGCGGCCCGGACACGGCCGCAGCGGCCGAGGCGATGGGCGTCAGCCGGCGCACCGTGCAGCGCTGGCTGCACGCCCGCCACGGCCGCTCGATCGCCCACATCCCACCTCGCCGCCTGGCCGAGCTCCTGGCCCTGCTGTTGCCGAGCGAGGAGACCCGGCGCAAGGAGGCCCAGCAGGCCCAGTACGCCGAGCGGGCGATCGCCAACCTCGGCCTGCCCAAGCGGATGGGCATCAAGCCGGCGTGGGAGCGCCAGCGCTGGCTCGAGGCGCACCTAGTCGTCGTGCTCGAGGTCGGCGTCGGGTCGTCGAAGATCCGCCAGCTCGCCGTCGGGCGCGCGAGCCTGGCCAAGATGGGCGAGTTCCAGCGCCGCGGCCGCGTCGTCGACCAGACCACGGTCCCCACCCGCTTCCACGCGACGGCGCTGACGCACCGGGTCCTGACCGACCTGGGGCCGTGGCGGTTCCAGGCCGGGCCCGGGCAGGTCCTGCAGGGGTTCACCCAGGCCTGGCTCGCCGACGCCCCCGCCACGCACCTGTCCAGCACCGCGGACGCGCTCCAGCGCGCCCGGTGACGACCGTCGCCCTCCCGTCACAGCACCGCGTCGTCGAGCACCTTCCATGAGTGACTCGACACCCAGGAGGTACACATGCCGCGCACCGGCAACCCCGACTACGTCGTCGACGCCGACCGCGGCTCAGGCAGCACGGCCGCCAAGCGCGCCCGGCTCGTCGACGCCGAGGCGTACTCCGATCGCGTCGGTACCCGTGAGGGCCTGCGCCAGCTCGACGCCATGACCGAGCAGATGCCCGGCCTGAACCGGCTCCAGCGCGACCGTGAGCGGATCATGCCCCGCGGAACGACGGCCGACCTCGGCCACGCCCGCATGGAGCGCAAGCTTCCCGGCGCGGCCGACGTTCGCCAACCGCTCTCGGCCCGCCAGCGCAACGCCCGCAGCAAGGCCCGCCTGGAGACGGCACGCGCGATACCCCTGGCGCAGCTGCGCGCCCAGCGTGACCTGGTCACCCGCCCCGACCGGTGGCAGGCGACCAACGACGCCCTGTCCGAGCAGACCGGCGACGTGCAAGCCCTGCCCGCCGCCGACCAGGAACGGGTCCGCCGCATCGACCGCGCCATCCAGGCCTACGAGCGACGCAACGACCGCGGCCACGTCCTGTACGCGAACGTGCAGATGCCGTTCTACATCAACGACGGCAACCTGCACGGCTTCATGACCAACAACTTCGAGCCCGGGCGGCGGATCTCCTTCGACCGCTACACCGTCGCCACCCACCAGCTGCACGAGACCGCCGGCCAGGTCCATGATCCCCGCGGCCGCGTCGTCACGTTCGAGATGCAGACCCGCCGCGGCGCCTACCTCGGGCACTCCGACAAGGTGGACTCCACCGCTCACCTGCTGCCTCGCGGGATGGAGTTCGAGGTCGCCGGCGTGCACCAGGCGTCCTACCGCACGCCCGAGGGCAGGTCGAAGACACGCCTGGTCGTGCAGCTGCGCGACGTCACCCCCGGACCCTGACCAACACCACCCCCTCGAGGAGCACCCGATGAGCCCCAAGACCGACGCCCAGAAGGCCGCCGAGCGCGCCGAGCGTGAGGACATGTACTTCGTCAGCCCCGAGATCTTCGCCATGGGCATGCCGCTGCCGCGGCGCACCGACGGCAGCGACTACGCCGGCACCGACGAGCAGCCCGAGCCCCGATGAACCCGTCCTGGGCGCTCGCGGCCGCCGGGCTGGGAGCCGGGGCAGGGGTCGCGCTGTGGTGGCGGCTGCGCACCGGCTCCTACCGACGTCGCGATGACGTGCCGCGCATCGCGCTGGGCTGGTCGTGGCTCGTCATCGCGATGGCCGCGGCCGGCGCCGCCGCGGCGAGCACCCTCGGGCTTCCGCTCGCTGTCCCCGCCGGCATCTACCTCGTCGTGGCCAGCGCGCTCGTGTGGATCGACGTCGACGTGCACCGCGTCCCTGACGCGGTGCTCGCCGTCCTGGCACCGGTGCTCGCGGTCGCGGTCCTGGCCGCGGCCGCCGCCACGGGGCAGTGGTCCCTGCTGGGCTGGGCGCTCGCGGGCGCAGCCGGGCTCGGGGTGGTGTTCCTGGTCCTCGCGCTCGTCGGCTCGATGGGGTTCGGCGACGTGAAGCTCGCGGCGACCACCGGCATCGTCGTCGGCCCGCTCGGCGTCGACGCGCTCTTCACGACCGTCCTGGCGGGCTTCCTCGTCGCGGTGATCGTGGGCGTGGCCATGCTGGTGCGCGGCGCCGCCCGGCGCACACACCTCGCGTTCGGCCCTGCCATTATCGCCGGTGCTCTCATCGCGACCTCACTGGCCGGGCTCGGATTCTAGTTTTCCCATATCCTCATGCCATGGAGCGAAGCCGAGAGCAACGAGGCAGAGTTGCCCGCCTTGTAGCACTCGCTATAGCCATCGTCCTGATCAATCGCTCAGAGCGCCCATCCCAGCCGGCGCCAACTGTTGAGCAGGTACGCAAACCACAACTGGAGCTCGCGCGACACCGCGCCTACCCACCGGTGGTTCTGGTAATTGGCACATTGCTGGCCATCGTCGGGTTCACGATGTCGCTTTCGCACCTCGCGCCTCCGTCAAGATCCGAACATCAGCGGGCCGCAGGATGGGTCATATTCGACCCGCAACTGACCGGGGAGGAGACCGCTTCGGTCAGCGTGTCGCGCCGCGCTAGCGACTCTGGGCTCAGCATATCTCTTCACGCTGGGAAAGGCCTAGACAGCGTCGCAGTGTCCTACAGCCCAGGCGGTGTCGGCTACGCGACGTCGTTAGCGTGTTCTCGAGATGACTCCCCGGCGCAAGAACTCCGCGATGGAGAGCCTCTGCACTTCGACGCTGACCACGATGGCGGCATATCGGTCACGTGCGCAAGAACCCGCGAATGGGACCGCGGGACACGTGGGCGCGTCTACGTTAGCTACACCGGGGCAACACTCGAGGACGAAGACCGACTGATCGAATGGAAAACCGAGGACATTAGGAGCGTCCCCCGCACATGGACACGGGCGACCGAAGATCTTTCACCCACGACAGAGACTGTGACGGAGTCATTCCGCCCTGAAGAGTACCATTTCAAATCCGACCCTGCACCGATCGACGGTAGGACAGAGGTGACCGTGGGAACCGAGAGAATCGATGGTCCCGAACACAAGCCGGGCATTGATTGGCAAGAGCCATCAGAGCCTGAAAAGTGGCCAGTAATCCACAAGTCAGACGTCACGTATGTCGACCTAGAAGCGCAAACCAATTCTGATCGCCTCGCTTGGATCGGAGCTCTTGTCGCAGGGCTCGGTCTCGGCCTCCTGCCGACAGGCGCTTCGCAGATCCGCGCACGAAGCCGCCACTCCTAGCAAAACTCACCATCAGATCTGCGAAAGGTCGAATCTGTCACGCGAGACGCGTTCAACGCACTTTCCATTGGCATGAGCCACCGACGTAGCACCCTTCCTCCGCTCCTGGCCGGCGTGGTCGGGATCGTGCTGGCCGCGACCTGGTACGCCACCGACGGACGGGACCAGCCCACCCTGCCTACCTCGAGCCCCACGCAGTACGCTCCGACACCAGGCGCGCTCGACGACATCGCGACCGTCAGCACTCGCCCGGACGTGGCCGGCTACGACCGCGACTGCTCGTCGGACGGCGCCTGCGTGTTCGGCCCGGCCTGGTCCGACGACGTCGATGTCGACGGCGGGCACAACGGGTGCGACACCCGCAACGACATCCTGGGCCGGGACCTCGAGGCGACGACGTTCAAGCCCGGCACCCACGACTGCGTCGTGCTGACCGGGCAGCTGCTCGACCCGTACACCGGGCAGAGCGTCCCCTTCCAGCGTGGCCAGGGCACGTCCGAGCTCGTGCAGATCGACCACGTGATCCCGCTCGCCGCGGCCTGGGACCACGGCGCCAGCGCCTGGACCCCCGAGCAGCGCCGTGACTTCGCCAACGACCCGCGCAACCTGCGTGCCACCCAGGGGTCGGTGAACGCGAGCAAGGGCGACAGCACCCCCGAGGTGTGGATGCCCGAGCAAGGCGCCTGCGAGTACGCCACGGCCTACGTCGACGTCGCCGCGGCCTACGCGCTCACCGTCTCCGCCGGCGACGCCGAGGTGCTCGCCCAGGCGCTCGCGGACTGCTGACGACGAGGTAGCTCTCGGCGGTCAGGGAGATGTCGTACGTCGGGGACGAGAGCCGCTTGCCTCGCGTCCGCCGTAGAGCTTGTGCACCGCGGACAGCGTGCGGCCGCGCCCGTCGTGCTCGTTGAGGAGCGCGGTGATGGCGCGCCAGCTCAGCCCCTTGGCCCGCGCTCTCTTGACGACGCGAGTCTCGGGTTGCCCTTCGTCCAGCGCCGTGAGGGCGTTTTCGATGACTCGTCGTTCGACCTTGCGCGGGTGGTGGCGCAGCCAGCGTTCGATCTGCGACCGGTCGAACTGCGCCGGAGTCGTTCGTGACGGAGCAGGCAGAGGAGCCGGCATTCCGTCGGTGATGCGCGGCGGGCTCTGGATGCCGCGTCCAGCGACGGCTGCCGCGTTTCGCAGCGTGGAGAGCGCCGGCCGGACTCCGAGCTCCTCCTCGAGGCGGTCGGCCACCTCGGCATAGCCGTACGTCGCTGGACGCCTCCTGCTCACGCCCCGAGTCTACGAACACCCCTCGTTTGAGGTTGACGCTTCGCGGCAAGTGCGTCATCGTGGATGACACCACCGCCCGCACCAACGGGCACCGCACCCGGACTGACCATCCGGGACCTGAGAGGACCACCCTCATGACGACCTCGACGCTTACCCGTCCCGCGAAGTACGCTGACCGCACTGCGAGCATGCAGTCTGACCCGGAGGCTCACCACGATCGTGGTGCGGCCTCCGAGTCCTTTTCCCGCCGGTTCCCGATCGAGGACGCGCGCTGCGCGACCAGGCCGACCGAGGGCGACTGGGTGCCCACCTCCGAGCAGGACGTCGTCCCCGCCGAGATGACCGCCCTGTGCCGACGGTGCGACGGCCGTGAGAACTGCCTGCTGTGGGCTCTGGCCGGCGACGAGGTCGGTTACTGGGCGGCGACGACCACCGCCGACCGCGCCCGCATGATCGAGGCCGGGGACATCAGCCTGGACGCCGCCGACGAGATCCAGTCGGCTGCGCGCGCCCAGCTCGCCGAGGCGGACGCGGCGGCAGCGGCCAAGGACGAGCAGCGTCTGCACCCGGTGGGCGAGGGCGACTACAAGGCGTACCGCCGGGGCTGCCGCTGCGGCGAGTGCCGGGAGGCGAACTCGGCCAAGCGCGCCGCGGAGCGGTCCGCCAAGCGAGCCGCGGCGCTCGCTGCCTGACCGCAGAGTTGGGCGAGCTGCACGGCGCGTCGCGCCGCCTGCCCCGGCCGCCGGCGGGGGGACGCCTACGATCGAGCACACCTACACACCAGCACAGACGAACTGACCATCGTCCTGGACCCTTGGAAGCGAGCAACCCCGATGCCGATCGACCGCCCCTGGACACGGGTGCGCAACCCCGTCCCGATCCCGGCGCGCTTCAGCGCCGCGGACCTCAAGGCGATGCCCGATCTCCAGTTCGCCGAGCTCCTGCGCTCTCACCTGGTCCCGCGCGACCTGAGCCGCGACGGCAGGGCCGCGTGGGACAGGCTCTGGAACACCCTGCGCCTCGACGCCGACCTCTCTGACCGCGCCTACGACACGCTCGAGGAGTTCCTCGACGCGACCGAGGGCGCGCTCGATCGCGGCGAGCTCGTCGACGAGCAGCTCAAGCGCGCCACCAAGTTCGCCGAGCAGTGCCGGCAGAGCTGGAAACGGATCGACCGCGACCCGCCGGCGGGCCCGCTGGCGTGGGCCGGCAAGGCGGGCGACTTCCAGCCCTCCGCGCGACGTGTGATCGCCACGCTGGTCAGCGCGATCGCGAGCCACCGCAGCACCATCACCGCCGACCCGGCCCGCGCTCCGGAGGCCGACACCCGGCTCTGGGAAGTCCTGCGCAAGGTCAACCTCGACCCCAGCGACTACCCGAGCGCCGACGACTCATGAGCCAGCCGCAGGGGGACAGCGAGCTGGCCGACACCGACACCGACACCGACACCGCAGTACAAGCCCGGCTTCGCCGCGACGTGGAAACTCTCGCCGCAGGTCCGCGACACCGTGCCATCGCGGGCTCGCTGGCCAGTGCCCGTCAGCACTGCTCGAACGAGCTCGCCGCCGCCGGGTGGTCCGCGAGCGAGCAGACCTTCACCACCTCTCCGGCTCTGCGGATGTCCGACGCCGGACGTCCCGGGGCCCCCATCGCGCTGCGCTGGGTGCCCGCACTCCACGGCGTCAACGTCATCGCCACGAGAGGCGGACCTCCCCAGGCCGGGGACACCTACCTGCTCGCGCACCTCGATACCGTCCGCAAGAGCCCCGGCGCTGACGACAACGCCTCCGGTGTCGCCGTCGCCCTCGAGGTCGCCCGACAGCTGCGCGGGCACGCACATCGAGTCGTGATCGTCCTGACCGACCTCGAAGAGCTCGGCCTGCTCGGTGCGCGCCACCTCCTGCGCTCCCTGCCCCGACCCGACCTCGTGGTGTGCCTGGACGCGGTCGGCTACTACGACGACACCGACCGCTCGCAGGCGCTGCCGGCCGGGCTCGGCCTGGTGCTGCCCGACGTCGCCCGTGCCGTTCGCGACCGCGCTCGGCGCGGCGACTTCCTCCTCGTCACCCACCGCGACAGCTCGACGACGTTCGCACACCGCTTCCAGGCCGCCGCCGACCAGGAAGGCCTGGACACGGTGCCGCTGCGAGACCCACGCTGGGCAGGCCGCGGCCAGCGCTACAGCCGGTGGCTCAACCCCGTGCTCATGGACCTCGACCGCAGCGACCACTCCCCGTTCTGGAGGGCGCAGGTGCCCGCCGTGTTCCTGTCCGGGACCGCGATGCTGCGCAACCGCAGCTACCACCGAGCCACCGACACGAGCCAGACGCTCGACTACTCCCGGATGGCGGCGCTCGCGGCCGGGTTGACCACCTCGCTGCAGGCTGGCTGACGCACGCTTCCTGCTCGGACCCCGGTGTCACAAGGTGCCGGGGTCCTCCACCTTCCATGGTTGACCGTCGCAAGACCACTGACCGTGCGAGGCCCTCATGGACGTGCTCACCGCAGCCTGGACCGCCAGCGGCTGGCCCGTCGTCGACGAGGCCTCGCTCGGCGCCGGCGACTGTGCACGCTGCGCCACGTCGACGCACCTGGTTCCCGTGCGGCGCGCGGTGTCGAAGTCGTTCACCGCGTACGACTCTTGGTCGCACCCCAGCGGGTCGGGCCTGTGCCACGCCTGCACGTGGGCGTACACGACGACCAGCCTGCGGGCTGGAACACACCTGATCGGACGAGCCCCCGCGACGATCCGCCCGGCGACCAGGTCTGTGGCCGCGGAGGTCCTGCTGGCCGGCGCGCTGAGCCCTGAGGCGGCCCTCGCCGTCCCTCTCCGGCCCGGTCGCAAGCACGTCCTGCCGGCCGCGGCCTGGGGACGGGTCGCCGTCGACGACGTCGCCGTCCCGTGGTCGTCCTCGGACGCCTCGCGCCTGCGGCACGTGGTCGAGCTGCGCGGCCTCGGTTTCGGCTCCCGGATGATCGCCGAGCCCGCCCCGCCCTACGCGGTTCTGAACGGCCTCGACCGGTCCTTGTGGCCCGTGGTCCTGCATGCCTGGCGGCAGCTCTCACCCTGGCGCAGCCCCGACAACCCCTGGCTCCACCTCGCTCTGCACCTCACCACTCCGGACCCGGCCAAGGAGGCCCGATGACCCCGTTCCGCACCGTCACCGCCACAGACAGCCCGCTGTCCCACCTGGTCGCGATCAGTCCCGCGCTGCTGGGGACCGGGCCTGACGACATGCCGGCGGCGACGCTGTGCGGGCGTGCGACGACAGGGCCCGCGGAGGCGGAGGTGGCCGACGTCCAGTGCCCGCGGTGCCTCTTGCGGGCGCCGTCCTTCATGGGTCTGCCGACCTACGAGGCGACGGTGAAGCTGTGAGCACGCCGACGACGCGCTGGCTCGCGCACACGGCCGACTTCATGCCGCCCCTGGAGGGCCCGGCCGGGACCGCAGAGCGCCTGCTGCTGCTCATCCACTACGGCATCGACTGGTCGGGTGGCTGGGTGGCGCGGTACCGCAACACCTACTGGACGAGCATCCTCCCCGACCGCGTCATCTGCGCCACCTACCGGTCCTCGAACCTGCGCCGGTGGTGGCGCGACGTGACCGACGACCTCGGCTCCCACCCTGGCCACGCCGACCAGCGCGCCGAGCTGGAGCAGTTGCTGCGCGCCGAGCCGATGCCGGTGCTCGAGGTCCTGCGCTACGAGACCGAGGCGCTGCTGCTGCGCACCCGCATCGTTGCCGACGCCGTGCGGGCCGCACGCCCCGAGCGCGAGAAGGCGGCGGTCTCCTGATGCAGACGATCACCTGGAAGGGCACCTTGACCGCGCGGTCCTCGATCGCCCACGGCGGCGAGACGCGAGGCACGATCACCCTGCTGCGACGTGAGCTCGTCGCGACGGCGTCCGGCGCCCTCGTGCACGTACCGATCGTCTCCGGCAACACGGCCCGGGGACGGCTGCGGCGCATCGGCGAGGAGCTGCTGCGTGACGCGCTGGGCTACGAGGGCGCACTGCACCCGGCTGCGGCCCACACCCTGCGCGGCGGGGGCGCGCTGGCCAAGTCGAGCGGCGAGCCGCTGTCTGGGTCGCGCCTGCGCGATCTGCGCGACCTCGTCCCACAGATCGGCGTGTTCGGCGGCGCCGGCGGCGGCACGATCATCAGCGGTGCGCTCGACGTCGGCAAGGTCGTCCCCCAGGTAGCCGAGACCAGCCGCATCACCGGGGTCGCGTCGTCGCTGTCCGCGTTCTCCGCGACCCAGCTCGAGGCGTACACCCGCCAGAGCGACGAGAACCACCACGACTTCGCCACCGTCGCCGCGGCGCCGGCGACTGCCGAGCTCCGCATCGACGATACGGGCCGGCCCGACCCCGTCGAGCGTGGGGGAGGACACCAGATGCTGTTCCACGTCGAGACGTTCCCCGTCGGCACCGTCTTCAGCACCTGGCTACGCCTGCGCCGCCCGACCCCGCTCGAGGCGGCGTTCTTCCATGACGTCCTCGACGAGTTCCGCAGCGATGGCCGTCTTGGCGGTCGCGTCGGCGTCGGTCACGGCGAGGTCCTCGTCGAGCTCGACACCGACGCCGCGGCAGACCCCCGCGAGGACCTCGACTGGCGCGCGGTCGTCCAGGAGAACCGCGCGCAGATCCTCACTGCCCTGGCGGCCCTGGCATGAGCGCAACGAATCTGGAGCCGATGCAGGTGCGGGCACACCTCGCCGCCGGGATCGCTCAGGCGGCCCCCTGGGGGATCGCGCTCGACGGGCTCCTTGCCGCCGAGCTCTGGGCACGGCAGAAGGCCGAGCACCGCGCGGCGGGCCGGCCGTACGTCCGCGCGCTAGAGCGCGACGACCCGCCCGACCTCGACCTGCCGCTCGCACGGTGCCAGCCCGTCGACGGGCCGTGGCACTGGGCCGCGACGTGCGCTCACCCCGATCAGCACCACGAGCGGCTCGACGTGCGCACCTGGACCGGTCGCGTCGATGCCCGAGCCCTCGAGCAGGTGGCGCCCGAACTCCCCAAGACCGTCTCGCAGCGCCAAGGCCGGTACCGCGCCCGCCGGATGCCGCTCCTGGTCACCCCGACCACCTCGGTCACCTGGCAGGCCGTCGGAGATCTCGACGGCGTCAGGAAGCTGCTGGAGTCGATCACCAGCATCGGCAAGAAGCGCGCCAGCGGAGAAGGCCACGTGCTGGCCTGGGAGGTCACCGCGGCGCCCGAGCTCGACAAGCTCACCGCCGCCCACCTGCACCCCGATGGGTCGCTCGGCCGCCCGACACCCGAGGCGTGCCGGCGCCTGCTCGGCGACGTCGTCGACGGCGGCCGCGGCCGCGCCGGCATCCGACC
This sequence comes from Cellulosimicrobium protaetiae, assembly GCF_009708005.2. Lineage (NCBI taxonomy): Bacteria > Bacillati > Actinomycetota > Actinomycetes > Micrococcales > Promicromonosporaceae > Cellulosimicrobium > Cellulosimicrobium protaetiae. The sequence goes on from NZ_CP052758.1 coordinate 144,621, forward strand.
TCCCTACATGCACCCCGCCCGCCAGTACGACCTCTACCTGCCGGCTCTCCTGACCTCATGACGCCCACGAATCCCGGCCTCGACGTGCGCGCGCTGCAGGGGCTGCGCACCTCGAGGCGCGACCTGCAGCTCGTCCGCGACCGGATCCGGGAGCACCTGGACAACCACGAGGGGTACGTCGCCTTCAGCGGCGGGAAAGACTCCCTCGTCGTCCTGCACCTCGCGCTCCAGGTCGACCCCAATGTCCCCGTCGCGTTCTTCGACAGCGGGCTCGAGTTCCCCGAGACGTACGACTACCTCGCCGAGCTCACCGCGACGTGGAACCTCAACCTCGACGTCGTGCCCGCCACCATGAGCGCGCTCGAGGTCATGGCCACCAACGGCTCCTGGGACCACCACGCGCCAACACGTGACACCCCGGCCATGCACCGAGCGCTGATCACCGAGCCCGCTGCGATCGCCCACGACGCTCACGGCGCCGGCGAGCTCTGGGGCGTGCGCGCCCAGGAATCCCGCGGCCGCGCCGCGGCCTACGCGAACGCACTACGCGCGACCGAATGCGCCTGCGAGAGCCCGTGCGCGCAGAGGGCTCGTCGTGCGCGTCACGGTGGTCGGATCGCCCGGGTCGACGGGACCGTCGCCTACGGGCCGGTCTGGGACTGGACCACGGAGGAGATTTGGGGCCACATCTCTCGTCACCAGCTTCCGTCCAACCCCGTCTACGACAAGCTGCGTCGCCTGGGCGCCCCAGAGCACTTCCTGCGGGTCTCGGCCATGCTCGACGGCAACCGCCTCGAGGAAGGTCGCGTCACGTGGCTCCGGCGCGGCTGGCCTGCCCTCTTCGAAGAGCTCGCGGCCGTGCTCCCTCGGATCCGCGAGTACGTCTAAGCGAGACGTGCGCAGCCTTCTCTGCCATGTTCTTCGTTCATCGGCGAGCTGCGTTCCATTTTCGGGACAACGACTTACGACTCGTCGAATTCCTGCATCTGCCCGACGTGCTCGTCAAAATCGCGCCGGGAACGCAACGCAACGCCGCACGAGCACTGCGACTGCCCCGAGCGTCCAATGAAGAAGTGCTCAAAACCTGTGTTATCTGTGTGTCCCATGCGGGCATCGTACGTACGCCACTGGGTGATGTCCCTGGTGGTTGTGTTGTTCCTCGATCCTGAGCATCGTGGACCAGGGTGCTGCTCCTGCGCGATCACTTCCCGCATCGGCACCCCCGCCGTTGGCCAACTGCCTATCCGAGCGTGCGCGCAACCGAGGTCTGGCGCGAGCGGGCGAGGATCATCGCCGGATTGGGAGACGTGCTCTAGTCGCACTCGTCGCACACACCCGACGCGGGGAGCTGCATGAAGCACCGGCTGCATACCGGCGCGGGCCTCCCGACGCCGACGGATGGCCTTCCGCGTCCTGGGTTTCCAGGTATCGGCGTCGAGCGCCACCGGTAGTGCTTCTCCGAACGGAACCAACCGAGATCGACTTCCTCATGGGCGGGGAGCTCTACGCGGGTTCGGTAGATACAGGCTTCACGCACCCATCGGCTCGGCACCGCGTACGCGCTCTCGTGCACGTATCGCCCGACTGCGAGGTACTCCCGCGAGGGCGGGAACCAGAACACCATGTGGTAGCCCACGTGCTCTAGCCACCGGCGCAGCGTGGGGTCGATGTGGTTCACGACCCACTCACGCTGGCCGGCGTCGTCGATCCCGAGCAACTTCAGCGAGTCGTTGAACGTCGACCTGTCTCGCGGCCACTCCCGTGAGCTGAGGTGCGCGACGGACGTCGGGCGCTCTCGCACCGCCTTCCGCGCCTTGATCTCATCCCAGCGTCGCGAGAACGAGGTGTCACCGACGTCGTCGCTCACCGTTGCTCCTCGATCCGGCTCCTGGAAGCCCCCCGTGGTCGGCGCGGCGTGCCGGTTCGATCGAGACTGCGCCGGATGGCGGTCTGAGTGCGTCCCGTGAGCTCGCCGATCTCTCGCAGGGATCGGCCCGCTGCGTACTCGCGCGCCGCGAACTCGTCGAGGCGGCGAACCTCCTCCTGCGCGGACTGGTGCTTGCGGTCATCGCGGAAGGCAGGCAGGACCTCGAGCGTGGGACGCGACGGATAGGGCACGGCGCCGAGGGTAGCGCCCCACCTCCGACGCAGACCCTGGCCCGCTTCCGGCCACCCCCTGGTTCATGCCATGGGGTCGGGAGGCATGGGGTCCGGGTGCGGAGAAACCGCCTCTGACGTGCGCGGACGTCGCGCCGTAGTGTCGATAGCACCAACCCGACGGGCCGACCACCCGTCCCGACACCCTGGAGTCGACATGGCGAACGACACGCTCCTGGAGCCCATCACGCTGCGCGACCTGCGACCCGGTGACCGTCTCCGCGTCGTGGGCCACGAGTCGTGGGCGACGGTGCGCCACGTCACCGCGACGTCGATCAGCGGCGTCGGCCGGTCGGGGGAGTGGCACGTGTACCTCGACGACGCACCGGTCGTGGTCGCCGAGGTCGTGCGTGCCGACGCGCCGCGCCTGGTCGACGCGGCGCGCATCACGCTGCACCACCTGCGCGACGGGCAGTGGAACTGGCACTCCACGTTCCACCTCCCGTTCGCCTCGAGCACGGTCGACATCTTCGAGGCGCACGTCCCGTGCGCGTTCGTCGGCGACGTCGCCCGTCTGCTCGAGGCCGAGCCGGGGGCCCGGGTCATGCACCCGTGGCACCTGCTCACGCGTGAAGCGTGACCATCACATCCCGGTAGGCCGACCACCTACCCCGAGAGTCCGATCCGAGGAGGACTCATGACGAACACAAACGAGATCACTACGGCCCCGACCCCGACCTGGAGCATTGACCTGATCGGGCGCCCCGCGATCCGCGACGGCGCGATGACCGCCATCACCGCCGTGCGGGGCGAGCACATCTACACCGCCGACACCCCCGGCGTCGCCCACGCGGCCACCGAGCTCGTCCCCCTGCCGGTGCTGGGCGAGCACGTGCGCACCTCCAGCGGCACGGTCGGGTACTGGATCGGGAGGCTCGACGACGAGCCTGTCCCGGAGGGCATCGTGCGTGCCCTGCTGCTCAGCGACGAACTCTCCCGGACGTTCGACATCGCGGCCACGGACATCGACGCACGTACGGTCGTCGACGGCCGCGCCAGCGAGGGGGAGCGGGCCGCCCTAGGCGCGCTGCTCGGCGCGCACCTGGCCCACCGATCCACCATCCGCCGGCACCGGCAGTGGATCGACGCCCTCACCGACGACGCGCACGTCCACGCCGACGACAACTCCCTGTGCGAGCGGTTCGACGACTTCATGGAGGAGCACGGTCTCGCTCGGAGGGCACGGGACTACGACCTGCGCGTCCAGGTCACCGCAACCCTCTACCTCACCCGCAACGCTGCCAGCCTGGACGCCGCCATCGACACCCTCGACGGCGACACCCTCCTCGCCGCACTGGCCGCCGACGACCTGGAGTGGGACGCCGAAGAGCACTGACCCACCCGCGCTGTGCCGCCCCGAACCACCGGGGCGGCACAGCGTCACCGGCCCGGCCGGCATGGGGTCCCGGCGGGCGCGGCTCGACCGCAGACGCACGGCGACGGCGCCGATAGCGTCGGAGGTACCAACCAATCGGCGGAACTGACCACCCGCCACCGATCCAGAGATGGAGCGCGACGACATGGGCATGGACGTGTACGGGAAGAACCCCACCAGCGACGAGGGAGGGTACTTCCGCAACAACGTGTGGTGGTGGCGCCCCCTGGCGGACTACCTCCTGCAGACCTACCCCGACCTCACCGGCGAGTGCACCTACTGGCACACCAACGACGGCGACGGGCTCAGCGCCGAGTCCGCCACGGCGCTCGCGGACGCGCTGCAGCGCGACCTCGACAACGGCAACGTCGCCGCCTACGCGGCCGCCTACGAGGACCGCATCGCAGCTCTGCCCCTGATCGAGTGCACGCTGTGCGCCGGCACCGGCCTCCGCACCGACGCGATCGGCCGCCAGTACGGCTACGACGTCCCCCACGACCCCATCACCGGGCGAGGCGGATGCAACGGCTGCCAGGGCGACGGCAAGGTCCAGTCGTGGGAGGCGCACTACCCCTTCAGCGTCGAGAACGTGGTCGAGTTTGCCGCCTTCGCCCGCGCCAGCGGCGGCTTCGAGATCCACTGACTCACGACGGGCGGCACTCCACCACGAGTGCCGCCCGTCCGCGTCGCTGTGCCCGGCGGCATGGGGCGCCGGGCACAGCGACGAGCTGCTCGCGAGAGTGACCGGCGCGCCGTAGCGTCGAGGTACCAACCCGGTAGGCCGACCACCTACCCCGAGTTCCCCCTTGGAGGGCACATGTCGTACAACCAGTGGGCCGGCTTCGCCGACGCCGTCGCGTCCGCGGCCCTGTTCATGAGCACCGACCGGACCCTGCCCGTGCTGCGCAGCGTCCGTGTGCGCCACGACGTCGACCGCGGGGTCAACCTCGCGGAGGCGACCGACCGGTTCACCCTGGCCGAGCAGATCTTCGGCGAGGACGGCGCCGACCCGGAGGGCTGGGCGACGTTCCGCGTCGACGCGGGTGACATCCCCACGCTGGTGCGCAACGGCGACCCCCACGACGTCACCGTCGTCGAGGACAAGGTGACGCTCGAGTACGGCAACGGGCACTCCTGGTCGCTCGCCATGCCGGCGGGCGACTACCCGCAGGTCCAGCGTCTCTGGCAGGACGCCGAGACGACGGACACGATCGGCAGCGTCGCGTTCAACCCGGCCCTGCTGGCCCGGCTCGCCAAGATCGCTCCGTACTACGCCGGCCACAGGTCGCCGGCGGCGCGGCCCCTGAAGGCGCACTACCCGGTGCACCTGGAGTTCCCCGACGCGACCAGGCCCATGCGGGCCACGATCGGCGACCGGTTCCGCGCGCTCATCATTCCCGTGCGCTTCGGCGGCGTCTGACCACTCGGTGCCGGCCGCCCGCAGGGGGCGGCCGGCACCACCGACTCCACGGAAGGACGCCGACGTGACCGGCGACGAGTACATCGCGCTCCTGGAGGAGCGCCGCGCAGCCTATGAGGCTGCCCACCCGATCGACCCGAGGGCGCCCGAGTGGGCTCGCCGTGTGATCCGTCCCCTGCTCGAGTGGTTCGTCGAGGAGGGTGACGAGGAGATCTTCACCCCGCCGCCGGATCCATCAGCCTCGAGGCCAGCACGGGCACCGCGGCCGCGCGCGTACCGCACGGCCGCGTCGCTCCGCGAGGAGCGTGACCGCGCACGCGCCCAGCTCGACGCGCTCAACACGAGCTCGGGATACGACCCCGCGGTCGTGAATCTCTCCCCGAGCTCACGCTCACGCGCCGCGCGCGCCGCCGGTCGACGACGGTTCGCCAGCCTGGACCGCGACATCACACGAGCTCGCCAGCTCATCGAGCGTCTCGACGTGCTCGACGCCAAGATCCGCCGCGCCGAGGCCCGCGAGAAGCGCGCCGACGACGCCGACAGCCGCACGTAGACGCCACTGGCCCGGCCCACGAGCTCAAGCTCGCTGGGCCCGGCACCCCATGCCGCCGGGCCCAGCGTCACCACCCCCACAACCCGCGCCCGGCTCGCTAGGCTCGAGGAACCACCACAACGACGGGCCGACCACCCGTCCGACCTTCCCCTCCAAGGAGGACACGATGAGCACCGCCACGATCACCCGCCGCTGGGAGGCCACCAAGGCCCGCTTCGCGGGGTTCCAGACCGACGGCTCCACGGCGCCCACCACCGAGCACGACGGCTGGCACATCCCCTACGGCCCGCGTCCCATCACCGTCACCTACACCGACCCCACCACCGGCGACGTCCTCACCCAGGACACCTGGCACCACGGGCAGGTGCTGCGCCTGGTCTCGGACCTCCTCGACCACCTCGCCGCCCACCCCGACGACAGAGCCGTGCAGTCCGCGACCATCGCGCTCGCGGTCTACGAGGCGATCGAGTCGGACCTGGCCACCGGGACGTCGATCGCTGCATGGCCCTCCTGGAACGCGCTCGTCGACCTCATCGTCGGCGTCGCGACGCACCCGAGCGCGGACGTCTCGACGACCTGGTCGGAGTTCTGACCTCGAGCCCGGGCGGGGGACGTGCGCCACCCCGCCCGGGCATCGGAGCCCCGCGCAGCCGAGCACGTACGGCTCGCACACCAACCACGCGGGCGGCCCGACCAGCCGCCGAGAGTCCCGAGGAGGACGACGCCATGACCACGACCCACGAGACCGCCACCGAGCAGATGTACGCCCTGACCGCCCTGACCATCGCCGCGACCGAGGCCGAGATGAGGGCTGCCGCCTACGTGATCGCCCGCCAGGTACGGGACCTGCACCCGACCGCGGACCGGGTTCACCTCGAGCCCTCGGACCAGGGGGAGTGGCTGTCTCTGAGCCGATGGAGCGACCCGAGCGGACGTTCCGGAGATCTCTACGACGCCGAGGAGGCAGAGGACGCGGCCACGCACCTGTACCTGCCACAGGTCGGGTCGACGCCCGACGGCGGAGCGGTGCCCGGGCTGTGGCAGACCGAGCGTCGCCCCGAGCGGTACGTCCTCGAGATCGACCAGGTGCTCGACGGGTACGCAACGCCCGTCGTCGTCGAGGTGCTCACCGTGCGCGACCCGGACGGCCCGACGGCGGTCAACCTCACGGTGCTCGGGACGGTACCGCCGCACTGGGCCGTCTCGGAGTTCTCCGTCGACGCGGGCGCGGGCCACGAGTGGGAGAACTGGGCGGCCCACCGCGACGAGTGCCTGACCTCCGCGTCCGAGGCCCTGCGCCCGGCCCTCCTCGAAGCGCTCGCCGACCCGCCCGGCGGAAAGTACATCGAGGGCCGCGACGAGCGCCCGTGGCTCGACGGCAGCCCTCACGCCGCTCAGGAGACGCGCTGATGGCCGCCTGGATCGTCACGTACAGGTCGATGCCGATCGAGGCCGACACCGCCGCGGAAGCGATCGCCCGCGACGGCGGCGGCGGGGGCCACTGGCAGGCCTACCCCGTGCATGCCGATCGGCCCGACGTCTTCGAGCTCGAGGCCGACACGATGACCGGTGACGCTGGCCTGCCGCTGCTGGAAGCGACCCTCGGCCCGGCGCGGGTGCACGCCTACCAGCACCGCGACGAGCAGGACCACCCGGTGCCAGTCCTGGTCGTTGAGGTCGACGTCGACGACGATGCCGACGCCGAGACCCGGATCTACCTCAACGACCGGCCCCTGCACGCGGTGAACCCCTGATGCTCGCCCGGTATCGGCAGACACAGGCTCTGCCGATACCGGGGCCGGCACCCCATGCCGCCGGCCCCGGGGCCTGAGGGGTCGTCGGAGTGGGTGGACACGGGTAGCGTGATCAGCACCAACCCACCCGGGCGCGACTGACCATCCGCCCTCGCCGAAGAAGGCAGCCATGACGCACCTGTCCAACACCCGCACGCCTCAGCGCCCCCCGCTCAGAGTGGAGCGCATGCCCGGGCCCCTCCTCCCCGGGTCCAAGCACCACACGCCGAAGCCCTGCGACGACTGCGACGCCCCCGCGGTCTACCGCGTTGACCACCCCTGGATCGGCGGCGGTGGCGACTACACCTACACGTGCGCGACCCACACGCCCGGCCCCGTTCTGTGACCTCCGATCGGGCGGTCGACCGTCGCCCGCCCCGACACCACGACAGACTCGCTGCAGGAGGCACCCGATGACGTTTCCCGACTTTCCCTGGCTGGCCGACAACGCGACCGAGTCGCAGCGCCGGGGCGCCCTGATCGTGCACGCTCGCATCACCGCACGCCTCGACGAGGAGTACGCGGCGCACGGTGATGTGCTGCAGGCGGTCGCGACGGTCACCGGTGAGGAGGTGCGTGCCGTCGCTGCCCACGGGTACCCCGTCAGCGTGCAGGAGGTTGCCCGCGCGATCGTGGCCTACACGGCCGCACCGATCGTTGCTGCCGCG